>DAOQVG010000032.1:2108-10587 GCA_035341435.1 Smithellaceae bacterium | reverse complement strand
CTTCGAAGGTGGGTGAACTGGTCGGTGAAATCGCCGCCGCCTCCCAGGAGCAGGCGCAGGGCATCGATCAGATCAACAAGGCTGTGGCGGAAATGGACAAAGTAACCCAGCAGACGGCGGCCAATGCCGAAGAATCAGCCTCCGCTTCCGAAGAAATGAACGCCCAGGCAGAGCAGATGAAGCAGGTCTCCATTGCTCTGGCCAACATTATCGGCGGAAGTTCCAGCGGCATCGAAAGCAGCCAAAGCTTCCCGATGAAAAAGAAGGTGCGGGCGGCGCTGAGTACAGTCACCGGCGGAAAAGGAACAACCAGAAACGCCATTCCTTATAAAAAGAGCGGAAAAGTCAACCCCGAGCAGATAATCCCCATGGATGACGGTGACTTCAAAGATTTTTAAACACAACCCAGGCATCAAGAGAACAATACATATCGAGTTCAGGGAGGCTAAGATAAATGGAAGAATTAACTAACACTATGGAACAGGGGGCGACCACTGCAGCCAACCGTGAAGGAAAGTACCTGACATTTTCCATGGCGGGGGAAGAATATGGCATCGGGATCCTGAAAGTCAAGGAAATCATCGGCATGATGACGGTCACGATGGTTCCCCAGACGCCGTCATACGTTAAAGGGGTCATTAATCTGCGCGGGAAGATCATCCCCGTAGTATCCCTGCGCCTCAAGTTCGGTCTCGAAGAGATCGACTACACGGATCGAACCTGCATCATCGTTGTCGAAGTCAGGACGGGCGCCGGCAGTGTCCTGATGGGCATTATGGTGGATGAGGTTTCGGAAGTGCTGAATATCCGCAATGCCGAAATTGAGGATACCCCGGCTTTCGGAACTTCTTTAAAGACGGATTTTATATTAGGCATGGCCAAGACAGGCAATCGAGTCAAAATCCTGCTGGATATTGATAAGGTAATCAGCGGCTCGGAAATGGAAATGGTGCTGCAGGCGGCGTAAAAGCTTTTGCCTCAAAGATTCGCCTCTTCAACTCAAGTTCGGGTTAGAGCGAGAAAAGGGGAACGGATTTATTTTGCAAATTAAATTTTGCGAGAAATCTGTTCCCTTTTTTTACTTGATAATTCTTTTCAAGACGCTGTGTTTTTCTCTGTCCGCACCGACGTGTGTTGACGCGGAGCTTTTTTACGAAAACCCATCGACTGAATTGTTATCCAAAGAGGGGTCTTGGTGATCTTGATCCCGTATTCCTCTTCAATAGCCATGGAAAGTTTTTTTAATGTCCAGTGAGTCGGTATTCCTTTTGAGTTTTCTCCCGTTTTTAACCATGCAGCTATCTGTTCACGCTGTTCTTTATTAAGCTTTGAAGGATTGTGACCTTTTGGTTTATCGACCAGGCCATCAATGCCGCTTTCCTTGAAAGCCCTGATCCATCGCCAAACGGTGACCCGATTTTTTCCTATTACAGAAGATACCGTTTCCACGGGATGTTTAGAGCAGCTTATAATTGTTTGCAGCTTAATGGCCAATAATGCCTCTTTAATTCCAGTAAGCGCATCTTGCGCCTGCTTAGCTGTTTCATCGCTTACCGCTCTTTTTTTTGTTGCCATATGATTATCTCCAGAATGCTTATGAACAGTAGTAATATAACACATTTTAATGTTGTTTTACAACTAGAATAAATAAAAAAGCAACTCCATCATAAATACGGTGGCGGGTCAAGCCGCGCAGGTGCAGTTGTAAATAAGTATTAAATGCACAAATCATTCGCCCGATTCATATGGAAATTATCTTCTAAAACAGCCTGTATTTCCTTTCTTGTAAAGGGCTTTGTCAAAGCCGCCAAAAATCCGTAGTTGCTGTAATTTTCAATCACGGGATCATCATTAAAACCGCTGAAGATGATAGCCTTAACCTGAGGATCGATTTTAAGAAGTTCTTCCATTGTCTGCACGCCGCCCATGCCGCCTTTGATCGTTAAATCAAGTATGACCAGGTCATAGGATTGATTTGCCGCCCGGGCTTTTTTATACTGATCAATGGCTTGCACGCCGTCGTTTACGATTGTTACCTGGCAACCCATTGACTCTAATAATTTTCCAGTCATGTCTCTGATCGCTTCTTCGTCATCCATGACCATGATTCGCTTCTGGAGGCCTGGTATTATTTCCTGAAGGGTTGCTTTTTCCGGCGCTTTATCTCTTGTCATGGCGGGAAGATAAATCTGGAAAGTACTTCCCCGGCCCGGTTTCGATTCCACGGTGATGCAGCCTTTATGCCTGCTGATTATCGAGTAGCAGAGCGCCAGCCCCAGTCCCATGCCTTTTTGTGCTCCTCTTTGTTTTGTGGAATAGTAGGGGTCGAAAATAAGAGTCATATCTTCTGCAGAAATGCCTTTTCCGGTATCGCTTATCGTAATCCGGATATACAACCCCTCCGGCAATTGAAGGTGGTTCCGGAAGGGCACCTTCACATTTTCCGCGCTGACGGTAAGTACTCCGTCTTCCTGCATAGCTTCGGCGGCATTGACGGTAATGTTTCGTATTACCTGAACGATTTGTCCTCCATCAACTTCCGTCAACCAGAGATCGTCGGGAACGATGAATTTCTTTTTCACTGATTTGGCAGTCTTTTCATTGATTACAGCATCTTTAAGCAGGCCGCTGATATCGCAAAGTGACTTAACCGGCCCTCCTCCCTTGGAAAAAGTAATCAGGCGTTTGGTTAGTTCCGCTGCCTGTTGCGCCGATCTTTCGGCATTGAGCAAATAATTATAGGCACGGCTTCCATAAGGGAGATCTTCCTTCGCCATCTCAATATAGCCATAAACGGCTGCCAGAAGATTATTGAAATCATGTGCTATTCCTCCGGCAAGCGTGCCGATGGTTTCCATCTTCTTTTCTTGCAGGAGCTGATTTTCCAGACGTTTCTTCTCGGTTATATCCGTGGCGAAAACCTGATAAAATTTTTTATTGGACTCTTCATCCATAATGATATTGGCGTTGATCGCCACCCATATCTTGCTTTTATCTTTCCGGATGAACTGCGCTTCAAAATCTTTAACTATTCCATCCTCTTGCAATAAACGCTTTATTTCCTGCCGTTGGGAGGAATCGGCATAGACCTGTCTGTCGATATCAGCAATGGCCGCCATTAATTCTGCCGGTGATTCGTAGCCGAGGATACGGGCGATAGCGGGATTGGCGTTCAGGAATCGCCCCTCCGTGGTGGTTTGATAGATTCCTTCAATCGCATTCTCGAAAATTTCGCGGTATTTTGTACCTTTTTCCTGCAGAGGTGTTTCCACCTGCTGGTCTTTCATTATTTCTTCTTTGCCGATCACCCGGATTCCTTTCTCCGGGTTTTTCCTGACAGTTTTACTTATTATTGAATGATCCCCCGGTTGCGCAGGTTGGTCTGAAATTGGCCAGTATCTCCTGATTTGCAGGGTGATCCTTGTCTTTTTGTTTTGCCATCCGGTTTTCAAAAGTGTCATTTTATTCCAATAATTATTTTTATATTTTAGCAAAAAAAACTAATTCTCTTCCTTTACAGCGTGGTTATTAAATACATCTATGATGAAAAAAAACCATATGGAGAAAAATATATTTTTCTATATTTTAAGATATAGACGCACAGAAACATTTGCAGAGAAAAACTTCTGCTTTGATTTTGTGAATATAAATTTCTTGACAAAGCAAATATTGTTTTGTAGTAAAAAACCAAAACGCTTGGATCCCTCAAAGGACCGGGACGGAAGGTGATGGAAGAATCTCGATTATTAAGCCTCTCGTCCGGCGACTTGAGGCTTTTTTTTTGAGGAAAAAATGAAAATTTTAAATTCCATTGCCGAAATGCAATCTTACGCCGAATCTCTCCGTTTGCAGGGGAAAAGAATTTCATTTGTCCCCACGATGGGTTATTTTCATGAAGGGCATCTCTCTCTAATGAGGGAAGCCGGGAAAATTTCCGATTGTCTTGCGGTGAGTATATTCGTCAATCCCACTCAATTTGGCCCGAAAGAAGATTTGTCCAGATATCCACGTGATTTTGATCGCGATTGCGAGCTGGCCCAAAGTGTCAATGTCGATGTGATTTTTAATCCGTCTGACCAGGAAATGTATCCGGAAAACTATCAGACTTACGTGAATGTGGAAAAAGTTACGCAGGATTTATGCGGAGCATCCCGCCCCGGTCATTTCCGCGGAGTAACGACGGTTTGCTGTAAGTTATTTAATATCGTTAAACCTCATACTGCTGTTTTTGGCAAAAAAGATTTTCAGCAGTTTGTAACAATAAAGCGAATGGTCGCTGATTTGAACCTTGATCTGGAAATAATTGGTGTGCCGACGGTGCGGGAACCTGACGGTCTTGCTATGAGTTCCCGTAATGTTTACTTAAAGGAAAATGAAAGATCTTCTGCTCTGAGTCTGGTCAATTCTCTTCAGTTGGCCCAGAAACTTTATGATGGCGGGGAAAGAAAGTCGTCCCGTATATTAAGTGAAGTGATAAAAATGATTAAGAGCGTGCCCTATACCGAAATTGATTACGTCAAAATATGTGATGCAGAGAAGCTTACTGAAGTTGATGAAATCAATTTACCGGCGGTCATAGCGTTGGCTGTAAGAGTCGGAACAACGAGGCTTATAGATAATCACGTTTTTGGCGACAAGCTAAATATTTAACAGGTTGTTATAAGGACACAAGGAGTAGAAAACTATGAAAAGAATCGTATTAAAATCAAAAATCCACCGTGCAACGGTAACGGATGCGGATCTCCATTATGAGGGCAGCATTTCCATCGATGAAAAACTGATGGAAGAAGCTAACATGCTTCCTTATGAAAAAGTGGATATATACAACATCAACAACGGTGAAAGGTTTTCTACCTACATAATTACCGGTGAGCGGAATTCGGGGATAATGTGTCTCAACGGTGCGGCGGCCCGTCGAGTGGCGAAGGGTGATTTAATTATAATTGCCACCTTTGCTGTCGTAGAAGATGAGGAAGCCAGAGGGTGGAAACCGAAATGTGTCTTTGTCGACGCCGAAAATAAAATAAAAAAAGTAAGTTAGATTCATAACCGGTTGTTTTGGGGTTTGTCTGTCTGATGTCTCTGTTTTAGCTTTAAAACTAAAACAGAGACATTTTAGTTGATCAATGTATATTGCCGTTTCTTAAGTCCTTTATCTGACTCATTTTATTCTATTGAATAAATCAGTTTCATATGGGAAAAAGGTTGAATTAAAGCGCTTATATGTGTTAAGTGCTTGAAAGTATTTTTTGTCCTGTCGCATTAAGGGAACGCCCCTGTTACCTGGACCGGAATTAAATCCGGTATCAGCAATAATTTGATTAAGGAGACTCGAACATGCAGATTACATCTGAAGGCGTAAAAATAGGCCATCCGGACATGGTTGCTGATTCGATCGCTGCCAACATAATCGCAGCAATAATAAATGAAGAGCATAAAATATGTATGGACATACATTGTATGCCGCATTGTGGAATTGAGGTCTTTTTGGGCAAAGGACTCTGTGTCGTGGGTGGAGAAGTATCGACCCGGGTATACATTGATATTGAAAAAAATGTTCGCGAAACAGTTTTGAAGATCGGCTATAATGATTCAGCGCTCGGTCTCAACGGCAGTTCCATGGGAATCCTCAACACCATCATTCCACAATCTCCCGACATCAACATTGGCACAAGAGCGGATCTGGGGAAATATAAGGAAATAGGGGCCGGCGATCAGGGAATTATCTATGGTTTTGCCTGTGATGAAACTCCCGAACTGTTGCCGCTGCCATATGTTTTAGTCAACCGTATGATGCGGGCTTTTGAAGATTGCGGGAATCCTGTCTTTGCTCCGGACGGAAAAGGGCAGGTCACCGTTGATTATGACAATAATATGCGCCCTCTCCGGGTAGCCACAGTATTAATGTCCAACGCCATTGATTACCGCAAGGTTCCGGAAAAATTCCGCTCGGCGGTGGAAGATCAGGCCAGACAAATTGCCATGGATTGTCTTGCGGACTGGATAGATAATGAAACAGTTTTTTTATTCAATCCCACAGGTGAATGGAATGCCGTTAATTCCTGTTCCGCAGCAGACTCCGGTGTGACCGGACGTAAACTGGTTGTGCAACTCTATGGCGGATATCCCGGAGCGCAGCTGGGAGGCGGTTCCATTGTCAATAAATCACCGGAAAAAGTGGATTGCTCCGCCGTTTTCGGGTCCCGTTATGTGGCCAAAAATATTGTCGCCGCCGGACTGGCGTCAAAATGCTCTGTGCAGCTGGCCTACGCAATCGGCATAGCTCAACCGATCTCAATTTATGTCAATACGTTCGGCACGGGAACGGTAGCGGACGAAAAAATCGCGGCTGTTGTCAACACCGTTTTCGATTTGACTCCGGCAGGTATGATTGATAGATTTCAGCTGTTGAACGGTGATATCTATAGAAAATTGCCGAAGACATTATTTATGGATGAAAATTATCCATGGGAAAAAACAGACCGGGTGGATAAATTAAAAGCGGTAATACAATAGTTGCCGTCAAATAAAATTAATGCGGAAAATGTGGAGGGGTAAATGGGTTTTGAGGAAATTGACAAATCTCTAAAATACAAAGTTGCCGACATCTCCCTGGCGGATTGGGGACGCAAGGAAATGCAGTTGGCGGAAAACGAAATGCCCGGTCTGATGGCGGTGCGAAAAAAATACGGCAAGAAAAAACCTCTCCGGGGCTTAAAAGTGATGGGCAGCCTTCATATGACCATTCAAACGGCCATGTTGATTGAAACGCTCAAAGAATTGGGCGCTGACATCCGCTGGGCGTCGTGCAATATCTTTTCCACTCAAGATCATGCGGCGGCAGCCATTGCTAAAGCCGGTTCAGCCGCTGTTTTTGCCTGGAAAGGCGAAACACTGGAAGATTACTGGTGGTGTACGGAACAGGCGTTAACCTGGCCTGACGGGTCCGGTCCGGATTTAATAGTTGACGACGGCGGTGATGCAACATTATTCATCCATCAGGGAGTAAAAATCGAACGCAATCCTGACATCCTGAAAGATAAAATTGAAAATAAAGAATTTAAAATTATTGTTTCCCGACTGGAAGAATCACAAAAACGTAACGCGCAGCGCTGGCAAAAAGTCGCCGCCGGGGTTCGCGGCGTTTCCGAAGAAACCACAACCGGAGTGCACCGCCTCTACCAGATGCAGGCTGCCGGCGAGCTGTTGTTTCCGGCGATCAACGTCAATGATTCGGTAACGAAATCAAAATTTGATAATCTCTACGGCTGCCGCGAATCTCTTGTCGACGGCATAAAAAGAGCGACGGACATAATGGTTGCGGGCAAAATCGCCGTTGTTTGCGGCTACGGTGACGTCGGCAAAGGCTGCGCCCAATCCATGCGGGGACTCGGCGCCCGGGTAATAGTTACCGAAATCGATCCGATTTGTGCGCTCCAGGCGGCGATGGAGGGATATGAAGTTCGAACTCTGGACGAAGTAGTTTCTTCGGGCGATATTTTCATTACAGCGACGGGGTGCTGCGATGTCATCACCGGCAAACATATGGAGATGATGAAAGATGAAGCCATTGTCTGCAATATCGGTCATTTTGACAGTGAAATAGATATGCACTATCTGGAAACAAGCAAGTTCTGCAAAAAACAGAGCATCAAACCTCAAGTTGATAAATGGATACTGAAATCAGGCCGTTCCCTGATAGTTCTGGCGGAAGGGCGCTTAGTTAATCTGGGCTGCGCCACCGGACATCCCAGCTTTGTGATGAGCAACAGTTTCACGAATCAATGTCTGGCGCAGATAGAACTGGCAACAAATAAATACGAGATCGGCGTTTACACTTTGCCCAAGAAGCTGGATGAAGAAGTGGCCCGTTTGCATCTGGAAAGATTGGGACTGAGTCTTTCCAAACTGACGAAAAAACAGGCCCAGTATCTTGGCGTCCCCGCAGAAGGTCCTTTTAAACCGGAGCACTACAGATACTGAATTCTAAATTTGTCTGTACTTAATAAATCCGGATTTGTCGCGGAGCATATTTTCGCTGTTTATTTTATACAGGGTTTCAATCCTCATCCACCATTAATATCTTAAGTTATTTTTCGTCATGCCGATAATAGTACCGGAGAGAGCTACTGGGGAGCGGGAAATGACAATAACACATTACCAGATAGATAGTGTGCTTAATGCCTATACCAGGCAAAGTAAATTAAGAGTATCGCCGAATGCCGCCAGGGGAAATGCACCGGAAGGAAAGTATACGGACGTGGTTTCATTGTCAGTTAAAGAAGAGAACAAGGCGGAAGAGTTTGATAAAATAAGCTATAATCTTCGTGATATCATCTTAAAAAAATAATTAAAACTAATCTTTACAGAAATATTTTACTTTCCTGGATCAACAGAAGTTGCATCGGTCTTTCAGATCTTTTTTCCCAAAAGGCGTAATTTTTTATGGCAATAAGAGTACCCGTCGAACTAAAATATA
>DAOQVG010000032.1:0-2098 GCA_035341435.1 Smithellaceae bacterium | reverse complement strand
TATAAAGATAAGAAAACAATATTAGTTGTTGACGACTACCTGCCCACTCGAAGACTTATTGTTGACGCCTTAGACCAATCTTCCCAGTACGAAGTTGACGAAGCGGAAAACGGCGAAGAAGCCTTGAGGCTTTTTAAACAGCATAATTACGATCTCGTGATAAGCGATATTATGATGCCCGGAATGAGCGGTATGGATTTGTTAAACCGCATCCGGGAGAAGAGTCTTTCCGCCGCCGTCATCATGATTACGGGAAATCCCACCGTTGAACTTACTGTCAGCGCCATAAAAAAAGGGGCTGTCGATTTCCTGCCAAAACCATTTGACATAGATGATTTACTCTACAGGGTGGACATCCATTTAAGAGGGAAGTCGCTGTTGTCGGAAGAGAGCGCCGAAGCATTTCGGGAACAGGTCAGGCTCAAAGATAAAACCGACGAACTTTCTAAACAGGGATATATATTTGATTCAATAGAAGATTCTCCACTGGATAATGATATTATTTTTGAGAAAATTGCAGCATTGGCTTTAAAATTGGTTGATGGCGAGATCTGTTCGATTTTGCTTTTCGACGAGAAGGATAATGCATTTCACCCTAAGGTTGTGAAGGGCGATGCACAAGCAATCGGCAAAGATTACTCAGACAGCTCTGCACTTAAAATGGTATTTAATGAAGTTATTGAACGAAAAGAAGCAGTTGTAATAAATTCGAATGTACATGCCGATTTATCGCCTTCATTGATTTGCGCACCGCTGATGATCCGCAATTCCATATTAGGAATTTTGAGCATAAAAAAAAGGAAAAACAGGGAGATATTCAATAAAAGAGACCTGCACCATATTTTAAGTCTGACGAAGAGAGCTTCGCTGAATTTAGAAAATAAGATTCTCTATGAAAGTATCTATTTCAATATCATGGATACCCTGAAGTCATTGATCTCATCGGTTCAGGCGCGGGATAATTATACGGAAGCGCACTCTCAGCGCGTTACGGAAATATCCTTAAAAATTGCGCTTCAAATGAAATGTTCGGCCAGCGATATGGAAAGTCTTAAAATCGCCGGTATTCTCCATGATGTCGGTAAGATCGCCGTTCCGGATAGTATTTTGATCAAACCGGGTAAACTGACAGCCGAAGAATACATGATCATAAAGAATCACCCCACGATTGGTGAGAACATTCTGCGTCCGGTCGTTTTATTGGAAAAAGAAAGAAAAATAATTCAATGTCACCATGAAAGATGGGACGGTAAAGGCTATCCCCTGGGTATCGCCGGAAATGAAATTCCCTGTCTGGCGCGTATTCTGGCAGTTGCAGATTCCTTCGACGCGATGACGAGTGATCGGCCATATCATCCGGCAATGCCGCTGGAAAAAGCCGTTGATGAGTTAGTTGCTAATAAAAATACCCAGTTTGATGCGGATGTTGTCGATTCTTTCCTGAAGGTCTTATAATTACATTATCCCTTTAAAAATGGCATATTAATTGATAATCCCCTGATTGGAGGAGACAGTATGTCAATTTATTCTGCTAAATTATCAGGCATTGCCTATCGAAATCAAATGGAGACGGAGAAAGCAAAAACATTAACGGCCGATAATCAAGGCAGTTTCAGCGAACTCTTGCGTAATTCTCTTCTGGAAACAAGTGCGAACATTATATCAGGCGAGGCGTTACCGCCTTTAACTAAAGAACAAATCAGCTTTCTGGTCAAAGTTATACAAATTCAAATGAATCGCCAGCTTTATAATATGGTAATCAGCAGGGAGGACGAAATAAATTACTTTCCGTCAGGAATGTTGCCTGTTCAAACCAGGGAAACGCCCCTACCTTCGCCTGAAGCGTCAAATAAATGTCAGGACACGCCAAAAAACAACAGCAATAAAATTAACTCCAGCCCGGTAAACTCTAATCTGGATGCCATTATTGAAAAAGCCGCCGATAAGTACGGGGTCGATCCGGATTTAATTCGATCGGTCGTTAAGACGGAAAGCAATTTTAATTTTCGGGCGACTTCACCCAAAGGAGCGATGGGTTTAATGCAGTTGATGCCGGCAACCGCGAGGGATTTGGGAGTGAAAGACGCCTATGATCCGG
>DAOQVG010000031.1:0-10593 GCA_035341435.1 Smithellaceae bacterium | reverse complement strand
TTTTCTCATCCACAAATTCAAAGAGAAGATCGTCGGTTATTTCTTCATTCATTTCTTCAATATCATTCCATAAGTTCTCTCCACGCAGCACTTTTATGCGCTGCTCGTATACCACCTTGCGCTGCTTGTTCATTACGTCGTCGTATTCGAGGAGATGCTTGCGGATATCAAAATTCTGCCCTTCCACACGCTTTTGGGCGTTTTCTATCGCCCGGGAAATATACTTGTGCTCGATGGGTTCATTTTCTTCGATTCCGACCCGCTCCATAATCGACGAAATTCGATCCGCGCCGAATATGCGCAACAAGTCGTCCTCCAGGGACAGATAAAAACGCGAGGATCCCTTGTCGCCCTGACGTCCGGCCCGACCGCGCAACTGGTTGTCGATGCGGCGGCTTTCATGCCGTTCGGTGCCTAAAATATGCAGACCTCCCAGCTCCGCTACTCCGTCACCCAGCTTGATATCCGTGCCGCGTCCGGCCATATTTGTTGATATGGTCACCATTCCCGACTGGCCGGCCTGGGCTACTATTTCCGCTTCTTTTTCATGATTTTTTGCGTTGAGGACATAATGCTTTATTCCGGCGCGCGTCAGATATTTGCTCAACAACTCCGATTTTTCTATTGAGATTGTTCCTATGAGCACGGGACGTTTAGCATTGTTTAGAGCTTTGACTTCTTCGATGACGGCATTAATTTTTTCGCGTTCCGTTTTATAAATCAGATCGTTTTCGTCGTCGCGGATCATCGGCATATTTGTCGGGACAACAACGACGTCCAGATTATAAATTTTCTTGAATTCCGTCGCCTCCGTATCAGCGGTTCCCGTCATGCCCGCAAGTTTCTTGTACATCCGGAAATAATTCTGGAAAGTGATGGAAGCGAGCGTCTGATTCTCCCTTTCAATTTTCACTTTTTCCTTGGCTTCCAGCGCCTGATGCAGACCATCGCTGTAGCGTCTTCCCGGCATTACCCGTCCCGTGAATTCATCGACGATAATAACCTCTCCGTCTTTCACGAGATAATCGACATCTCTTCTGAACAACGTATGCGCTTTCAGCGCCTGATTGACATGGTGAACAATTTCGATATTGCGCGGTTCATAAAGGTTTTTTACATTTAAAAACCCTTCCACATGGGCAACGCCCTCTTCCGTTAAAACAACGGTACGGCTTTTTTCGTCAATTACGTAATCCTGTTCTTTTTTTAATCGCGGAATTATCTGGTTGATTTTATAATATTTATCGGTTGATTCTTCCGAAGCGCCGGAAATAATCAAAGGGGTGCGGGCTTCATCAATCAGGATACTGTCCACCTCGTCAACGATCGCGTAATTAAATTCCCGCTGGACGTAGTCTTCCAGGCTGAACTTCATGTTGTCGCGTAAATAATCAAAGCCAAATTCGTTGTTTGTCCCGTAGGTTATATCGGCGGCATAGGATTCTCTTCTTTCGTCGTCGTCGAGTCCATGAACGATAACTCCTACGCTCAACCCCAGGAAATTATAAATCGGCCCCATCCATTCGGCATCTCTTCCGGCCAGATAATCGTTGACGGTAACGACATGGCAGCCCTTTCCTTCGAGGGCGTTAAGATATAAAGGCATGGTAGCGGCCAGCGTTTTCCCTTCGCCTGTTTTCATTTCCGCGATTTTGCCTTCGTGTAAAACGATGCCGCCGATCACCTGTGCATCAAACGGACGCATTAAAAGTGTGCGGCGTGATGCTTCTCTGGCTACGGCAAAGGCCTCCGGCAGAATATCATCCAGACTGGAACCCGCTTCCAATTTCTCTCTAAAATACGGCGTTTTCGCCCGCAGTTCGGCGTCGTTCAGGGACATCATTGCCGGTTCATGAGAGTTAATTTCTTTTAAAAGAATCGATAAACGCTTTAATTCCCTGTCGTTTTTTGTGCCAATGATCTTTTTCAATAACTTTTCCAGCATTAACTTCACCTTAAAAAAAAACCGGTATTGTTACCGGCGAATTTAACATCTTTATAAGCAGTACTAAAAGTATTCGTTTACAGGTAAGATTCTTATTTTTAAACACATTAACTATGTTTTGCCTTCCTGTAAAACAATTATCTCAAATATCTTCTGGGATTAACCGGTATATCATTTATGTAAACAGCATAATGCAGATGTGACCCCGTACTGCGCCCCGTATCTCCGACAAAACCGATCACCTGACCTTCTTTAACCCGCGTCCCCGGCGCAACAGCAATCCGGGCAAGATGAGCATATGCCGTCGTGAAGCCGTGTCCATGATCTATTTTCACCAAGTTGCCTTCCGCAGAGTAGTATCCTGCATCCGCCACAAAACCTGCAGCCGTGGCGAGAACCTCCTTGCCCATTCGAGTCGCGATATCCAACCCCCTGTGGAACTCGATACCGGCGCCGAAAGGCGATACCCTGGTGCCGAACTCGGAAGTTACCCAGCCTCTAACCGGCCAGATCAAGGGGATAGCGGTATAAACGGATTTCTGCTCCTGAAGAAAATTCAACAGTTCTGCAAAACTTCGTTCCCTGATGCTGGCGGCGTCGTTCAAATTGCCGACGCTTTTATTAACTTCGGCAATTAATTTTTGATTATCCTGATGAAACAAATCTTTTATTTTTGAACCCTCAGGGCTTGATCCACCGATTCCGAGCGGTATTATTTTATCCTCTTTCGTTTGAAAATCAGCTAATATTCTAATTTTTTTATCATACTGATTCAGGTCTTCCATCCGGTCGGCAAATCGATTCACTTTTGCCGCCAGATAAATAATTTGCAGAGATTGTTCTTTAGTTTGTGCCTGGAGCCGGGCCAGTTCGGCCTGATCGCTTTTAATGCCGGCATAATCATACAATGCATAAAACGCCAGAAAAACAGCAAAGACCGAACCGACGCATAAACTGCGCAATAAAGCTCGCGAGATCGATATTTTTTTTGTCGTACCGTTCTTGCGCGGACCGATCATCAATGTCAAGAAATTGTCCGACATTTTCGCCTTCTTTCTGTTTCGCCGTCTTTGCCAATACCTATAAGGTATAAAGGCTAACATAAGAAAAGCCGAAAAGTCAAGAACTACCTGATTAAATTAAGGCTATTTCCATTTTAAAACATGATATTAAACAGATGCTTCCCCTTGCCGCATTGTTTTAAAAATCAGCAAGGGGAAGCAAAAGGAATTCATAACCATCAAGCTTATACTCTGCCAGCGGGTAGTCAAGATTTGGTAATCGTCATCAACGAATCCCCGATCTCCACCTTGTCACCGGGTGATACTATAACTTCGGCGACTTTGCCGTTTATTTCAGAAACGACGTTTGTCAGCATCTTCATTGCTTCCAAAACGATTAAAACCTGCCCCGCCGACACTTCATTGCCGTCAGATACCGGTATTTCGTTTACGGTTCCCGACATTTGCGCACGGATATCACCTGCTTTGGCCAGATCGGCAAGTTCCTTGACGGAAATGGAAACTTTTTTCTTCAACTGTGTGCCGGAGCCCGTGCGGCCTTCGCCTTCCTGCTCCATTTCGGTATATACGGGCTCAGTATGATGATCAACGATGAAATAAGTTACGGCGTCACCGCTCTTAGTTTTCCGCTGCGGTCCTATTTCAATTGAATGCACTTTTCCGTAGACATCGGTAATTTCAAATTTTTCCCCTAAGCTGAAGCCGCCCTTCTTAAACCATATGTAGGGGGGCAAAACCCATGTTTTTCCGTATTTGCTTTCAAATTTAAAAAAGTTGACGGCGTCATTGGGATGCTGCAGATATAAGACAAGTTCGTCCTCGGAAGCCTGCCTCCCCAGACGACGCTCCAGAATCTTTTTCTCGACATCCAGATCTATGTTTTCTATCTTCTGATAGCAGTAATTACAGTCCACATAATCTTTCCAGTCCGCTCCGAACACCGCCTTATAAATCTCATTGGAGGGCTTGTAAAACGGAAGTTCGCCGTACCTTCCCAACATCAAATTTTTTAAATCATCGCTGGCGTCCTTGTATCGCTCGCCTTTCAACACATTATTCACCGCCGTTGTCCAGAGGATCTGCGAACCCGGCGTCACACTCCACCAGTTACCTAATTCCACCTGCACACGCGGTAATTCTTTCTGCAGGATCTCCGGCATGCGGGATAAAAAACCACCCTTGACGGCTTGCTCAAAGCTCGATCCGGTTGCCCCACCGGGAAGTTTGTGTACCTGCACCGTGGGATCAAAACCGAGAAACTGCGATTCGAAATCCCGATAATGTTCTCTTTCCGGACGTAAAATATTCGATGCGTCCAGAACCGCCTGCCTGTCGAGCCCCACGGCCCTGTAGCCGTATTCGGCCAGCGTATCCACCACCGTGATAATCGGCGGCGGGCCGAAGAAACCGGTAAAGGCGTGGTCGGAGGCGTCGACAATCTTCGCCCCGTTGATGACGGCTTCAATTATTCTTCCCACGTCATTGCCGTCGGAGTTATGTCCATGGTACTGAATGAGCAAATCCGGATATTTATTCAAAATCGCCTTAACCAGTTGGCCGATCCGGCGGGGCGTGCCCAGACCGCCGTGATTTTTAATGCACAGGATTATATCTTCACCGGTAACGTTTAATATTTCTCCGACTTTTTTCACATAATACTCATCGGTGTGCTCCGGCCCCGTTGAAAAACAGATGGAAGGCTCCAAAATGCAACCCGCTCTTTTGACTTCTTCGAAGACCGCCAGCATATTGGGAATATGATTTAAAAAGTCAAAGACCCGCCAGACATGAACATAACGGGCGAAACTCTGCACGGTTAAACGAATAACATTTTCCGGATAGGGCCGGTAGCCGAACATATTAATGCCGCGGCAAAGATTTTGAAACAGAGTATCCGGCATATTTTCCGCCAAGACCTGCAACTTCTCCAACGGATTCATTTGCTTGCGCAGCATATCGACATGTACGGACGCCCCTCCTGATATTTCGAGGGAGAAGAATCCGGAAGCATTGCGCTCCCTGGCCACGAGAAGCTGCGTGTGGGGCATGATGCGATTTTTAAAATCGGACTGAGAAAGGTCTCTTTCCGTGTTGGTCACATAGTAGCCCTTATTGCGTTTGAGTTTATCAATGATGTATTTTGCGCCTTTTTCTCTTAGTTCACGGGGAGTTACTCGTTCGTCAAATACATTTTGTGATACTTTTTCCATAAAATACTAAACCCTGCTTTCTTTCTTAAAAATAAATCAATATGCGTAAGGATTCATTGCCCGGGCATGGATCTCCGCAATCAATTTTGTCAGTTTTGCTACTTCCCGCTCCTGTTCCGGATAATCAAAGAGCTGTTGATGAGTTTCGAGGTAGCTTGTATCAAATTTCCCCGCCTGGAAATCCGGCTCATCGCAAATAGCGAGGTAGAAGGGAATTGTTGTTTTCGGCCCGACAATCAGGAAGTTATTCAGCGACCGCTTTAATCTCTGGATGGTTTGTTCCCAGTTATAACCGCGCACCGTCATCTTCACCATTAATGAATCATAGTCGGTGGGAATGCGGTAACCCTGATAAACAACACCGTCCAGTCGAACTCCCGGCCCCCCCGGGGAGTGGTATACTTCCAGGGTTTTGCCTCCCTCGGGCATAAAATTATTTTTCGGATCCTCGGCGTTGATTCTGACCTGGACTGCTTTGCCCAGCATGTGCACCCGCTCCGCCGGAATATCCAGAACATTTCCTTCGGCGATCCGAATTTGCTGGCGAACTATATCGACCCCCGTCAGCTCCTCCGTCACCGTATGCTCAACCTGCAGGCGTGTATTCATTTCCATGAACCAGAATTCATCGGTTTTGGAATCAACCAGGAACTCGACTGTTCCCGCATTTACGTACCCGGCCTGCTTTGCGCCTTTAATAGCGGCATCGTACATGGCTTCGAGGACATTCGGCGGCAAATCGGCCGGTGCTATTTCCAGCAGTTTTTGATGACGGCGCTGAATTGAACAGTCGCGCGACCCCAGGTGAATTACATTTCCATGATAGTCGGCCAGGATCTGTATTTCAATATGACGGGGAGATTCAATACATTTTTCGATGTAAATCCTGTCATCGTTGAAGGCGGTGCGCGTTTCGGCCCGGACCAGCGGCAGCTGGATTTTCAGTTCTTCCCAGTTCGCGATTTTGCGGATCCCCCTGCCTCCTCCGCCGGCGGCCGCCTTAAGCATCAGCGGATAACCGTATTTTTCAGCAAATTCCTTCGCCTGCAGTATTCCGGCCTCTCCCGGCGCCAGATCACCCGTACCGGGAATCGTGGGCACGCCCGCTTTTTCCATAATTCCCCGGGCAACGACTTTATTGCCCATGTCTCGGATCACCTGCGGCGGAGGACCGATGAAAATTATACCTGCCTTTTCACAAGCTTCCGAAAAATCGGCATTTTCCGAGAGGAAGCCATAACCGGGATGAATGGCGTCGGCTTCGCTTTTACGGGCCGCCCAGATTATCTTATCGATATCCAGATATTCCTTGCGGGGCCGGTCTCCGATCATTATGGCGTCATCGGCGGACCGGATATAATTCGACTCTGAGTCCGGTTTTTCATAAACGGCGATCGCCTCAAGATCCAGTTCCTTCACTGTCCTGATTATACGTAAAGCAATTTCTCCTCTGTTGGCAATCAAAACCTTCCTAATCTTTCTTTGTTTTACAGACATGACTTCCTTCCTTAAAATAAACTAATAATTCCGAAAAATATCACCCATCATTTTTACATGCAGGTATGCCGTGGGAGACAACGCATGTCAAGAAAATTTGGAATGATTTCACTGAAAACAGCTTGGGATATGGGCGAGAGAGGCTGTCACCAGTTTCTCGTTTTATTGAAGAATATTTTATACTGTTATTATGATCAAGAGTCAATTATTTTATCGCTTTTCTTGTCCTCTTTTGCTTGCATCAATCTGCATTTTCATATTTAATGCTTCCGCTTTCGATTATATCAGCGGCAAAGGAATCATATTTCCCCGTGAAAAAAAAGAAAACCCCTGCAGTTAAAAACTTATATATCGCTTCTCTCGCGCTTATCCTGTTGAGCGCCTGCACGCCTTTCATCCGAATGAATGATCACGAATCAGCAGTTAATTCTCCGAACGTCAACAATTCTTCGCAGGCTTTAATAGTGACTAATAATTGTTCCCAATCCCCCTTTGTCAACGTTTTTCTGTTGAAAAAAAACGATGGTCAATGGGAATACGTTGGGAAATCAATGAGCGGAGTAATCGGTAAAAACGGCTTTGCCGCCCCCGGGAAAAAACGGGAGGGAGACGGCAAGTCTCCTTCCGGCATTTTCGCTCTCAAAACGGCGTTCGGCTACAACGAAGCCTTACGGACAAAAATGCCCTACCGGCAGGCGCTGGCGGATGATTTGTGGGTCGATGATGTCAATGCCGATGATTACAACCGCTGGGTTAAAAAAGATCAAACAAAAGCGGTGTCCTACGAAAAAATGAAGCGGGACGACGATCTTTATAAATACGGATTTGTCATTGAGTACAACACCGCGCCTGTCGTTAAAGGACATGGCAGCGCGATTTTTTTCCATATCTGGCGCGGGGAAAATATACCCACGGAAGGCTGTGTCGCCGTTTCCGAAGACACTCTCCTCAAAATTTTGGCCTGGCTTGATCCGCAGGCAAGTCCTCTGATTATTATGGGAACGAAAAATACAGTAGAAAGGTTGATTCCATGAAGTCAAAGCTTGTATTTCTTTTCTTTCTTTTCCTTGCCGTTTCGATTTTACAGTCCGCCGCCACCGCCTTTGCCGCCTGTGCCAGGATGCCGGAAGGCTTTGTCGACATAAAAAGCGTAATTCCGGATGTGCAGCTTGATATCCGGTATTTCGGTCCGCATAATTTTGTAGGGGAACAGGTCAAAGGCTACAACGCGGGCAAATGCATTCTGACAAAAGAAGCGGCGGCCGCGCTGGAGCAAGTGCAGAAGGAACTCAGGCAATTTTCTCTTTCCTTGAAAATTTACGATTGTTATCGTCCGCAGCGGGCAGTCGATCATTTCGTCCAATGGGCAGCGGAAATTGAAAACATCAAAACAAAAAAAGAATTCTATCCCGCAATCGACAAAAGAAATATCTTCAAAGACGGCTATATCGACAGCAAATCAGGGCACAGCCGGGGCAGTATGGTTGACCTGACTATCGTTCCGCTTCCCGTTCCCAAGCAGGAGGACTATATTCCGGAACAAAATTTATCGGCCTGCGATCTGCCCGCAGACAAGCGTTTCCGGGACAACAGCATTGACATGGGAACCGGTTTTGACTGCTTCTCGGAGCTGTCATCTACCGAAAATAGGAGCATCGGCCTCCAGCAAAGAGTAAACAGAGCGCTACTGAAATCGCTGATGACGAAACACGGATTTCGGAATTTCGAGAAGGAATGGTGGCACTATACGCTCAATAATGAGCCTTATCCCAATACCTACTTCAATTTTGTGATTGAATGAATTCGATGAAGATCAAGCTGCCGCCTTTTATCCGTTCTTATGGATTTTCGATAATTCTGATCGTATCCATCATTTTCGGTTCTATTCTGGGAATGATCTATAAAAAAGATGCCGTGGTCTTCAAACCGTTCGGAGATATCTTTCTTAATCTCCTTTTCACGGCGATTATTCCCCTGGTTTTCTTTTCTATTTCTTCCGCCGTTGCTTCAATGAGGGATATACGGCGCCTGGGCAAAATCATGGCGTCGATGATGCTGGTGTTTATTATTACGGGGCTTATCGCCTCCATTGTCATGATTGTCGGAGTTCAGCTCTATCCGCCGACTGCGGGCGCAGGCATCAACCTGCCGGCTGCAGTAAACATCGAGCGCTTTCAAACCTCCGAACAGATTGTCAATGCTTTCGCCGTCGCCGATTTTTCAGAACTGCTCTCCAAGAAAAACATGCTCGCCTTGATTATTTTCGCCATCCTGACGGGGCTGGCGACTTCCTCCAGCGGCAAACGGGGGGAAATTTTTGCGGGCTTTTTAAACTCCGGCGCCGACGTCATGATGAAGCTGATTTCCTTCATCATGTATTATGCGCCTGTTGGTCTGTGCGCCTATTTCGCCTATCTGGTCGGTGCTTTCGGTCCGGACTTGCTCGGCTCTTACATGCGGGCGATGATTTTGTACTATCCCCTCGCCATTTTATATTTCTTTATCGCCTTTACCCTTTACACATTTATTGCCGCCAAAGGAACGGGCGTGCGCAGATTCTGGAGCAATATCATCCCTCCGGCGCTCACCGCTCTGGCCACCGGAAGCAGCATGGCAGCGATGCCGGCCAATCTGGCCGCCGCCAACAAAATGGGAATCCCCAAGGATATCAGCGAAGTGATTATTCCCATCGGAGCCACAATTCACATGGAAGGCTCCTGTCTGGCCGCCATTTTAAAAATAGGATTTTTGTTCGGCCTGTTTCAGATGGACTTTACGGGAGCGGAAACAATTCTGACCGCCCTGGGCATCGCCCTTCTGACCGGTGTTGTTGTCAGCGGCATTCCCGGCGGCGGCACCATCGGCGAGTTATTAATTATATCGTTATATGGTTTTCCACCGGAGGCATTTCCGGTAATCACCATGATCGGCACCCTTGTCGACGCACCGGCCACGATGCTCAATGCCACCGGGGATAACGTCGCTTCGATGCTCGTCGCCAGAATGCTGGGAGGCCGAGACTGGATAAAAAACACCTAGCCTGAATTGCCGGTAATTTGCAGTTCGTGGCCGCTACTTACGCAATCACTCACTTTTGCCTTCCCGCCATACATTTATGTTAATTTTAATCGCACAATTTTGTTTCTTTGTGCGTTAAAAATCCATAGTTTTACCTGCAATTTTCATATACAATTTTATTGACAAAAAAGAATGCCGTATGATAGCAAAGCACGCTAATAAGTAGTCTTAAAATATTAATAACCATACTCAGCATTCGAAAAATTGTCGGTTTCGTTTTTCTAAGGGGAGCGCCTTTTGAAGCTACGAGAAGTAAAAGAAATCCTTGATGCAGAAGTTCTCGTTGGTGAAGAGATGTTGGATATGGAGGTTAAGACGGCTTTTGGGGCCGATTTGATGAGTGATGTCCTGGCGTTTGCCAAACCGGGCAGCTTATTGCTCACCGGTCTCACCAACGACCAGGTCGTAAGAACTGCCGACATTATTGAGATTGCCGCTATCGTTCTGGTGCGGGGGAAAAAGCCGACTCCTGAAGCTATTAAATTAGCCAAAGAATTAAAAATACCCATTTTGGCGACTAAATACATCCTCTTTGACACGGCGGGGCGGCTTTATACAAAGGGCATAGTTGGTAGTTTGGAAAAATGATGACATTGGAAGCAACTGAGGACATACCATATCAGCGCAGTTTTTATGTGGAGGGCGGCAATTTCAGTTACGCCGGAATAGTTTCGACAAGTATAAAATCCATCCTCAAGCAAATGGATTTTCCCAATGATGTAGTAAGAAAAACCGCCCTCGTTTCTTACGAATCGGAAATTAATATTGTTTCCTATGCCAGAAAGGGAGTAATAAAACTAACGATATTTTCCGGCGTCATTCAGATAGAGGCAGTTGATGA
>DAOQVG010000030.1:0-10628 GCA_035341435.1 Smithellaceae bacterium | reverse complement strand
TTCCGGTGCCGCTTTCCCCCTGAATTAAAACAGACGCCGAACTTGCGGCCACCCGGCTGGCCATACTGATCAATTCCGCCATCTGCGGACTTTTATAAATAATTTTCTCGGTGGTGACTCCTTTTTGCCCCAGTTCTTCCTTTAACAATTCGTTTTCCCGGATCAGTTTTCTTCTGTCGACCACCCGGTCCAAAATCAGCAGCACTTCCTCCAGATCAACAGGTTTGGTTATGTAATCAATCGCTCCGATTTTAATGGCTTCCACCGCCGTCTCAATAGTTCCGAAGGCGGTAATGATAACAACGTCAACCTCCGGATTGATGCGTTTTACTTCCTTGAGCACCTGCATTCCATCCATGCCGGGCATTTTGTAGTCGAGGAGAATCAGGTCGAAATGGCCGTTTTGCACCAATTGGACGGCGGTTTCACCATTTTCCGCCTCCGACAGTGAATGACCTTTGGAGCGCAGAAAATCCCGCAGCAGCTCTCTTTGGGACCTTTCATCATCAGCAATAAGAATACTTAATTTGCGCATAAAAAATTTACCTTTATATTTATAACAAGTTACATTCAAAGCATAACGCAGCGGCAAGGAGGAAGCTCCCCGGCATCCGCCGGGCGGGCATCCGGTGTATTATTGATACGTTGAGGAAGCTGACGACCCGGCAGTAACTCCGGCGAATGCCGGATGCGCCGGGGCAGGCCGTGCCAACAAAGTTAGGCAAAGAATGCAACTTGGTATTATGCAGACTTTTCATTGAGCCTTACCCGGGGCAGAACGATTTCAAATGTTGTTCCCTCCCCCTTGCGGCTGATTACCCGGATATCCCCGCCGTGTCCGCGGATAATTTCATAGGCCAAAGGTATACCCAGTCCGACTCCCTTTTCTTTAGTGGTGTATTCGGGGCTGAAAATCTTTTCTATTTCCTCCTCGGTCATGCCGCAGCCGGTATCGGAAATGCTCACAACTATATAATTTTTCCCTTCTTTATCTACCGTGATGGTCACTTTCCCTTCCGCAGGGATGGACTCCATCGCATTTTTGATCAAATTGAGAAAAGACTGCTGAAGCTTGTTGACGTCCATGGGAATTACAACCGGAGTCTGCTTCCACCGGGTTTCAATATTAATTCCGCGGGCTGATGCCTCCTCCCGGATCAGGCTGATAATTTTCTGCAAAACATCGATTACCGAGAAATCACTGAGCTGCAAGCGGCGGCTTTTAGAGAATGACAGAAATTCTTCAATGATTCCATTCAGACGCTTGATTTCATCCCGTATGACTCCCGAAAGATTTTTAAATTCTTCCATCTTATCGGGTTCGGCCGGCACGAAGTCCATTTTTAATCTTTGCGTGGCCATAATTATGGCGTTGAGCGGATTGCGAATTTCATGCGCCACACCGGCCGCCAGCTGGCCGAGGGATGAAAGCCGTTCGGCCTTTTCCAGCCGTCTTTCCATCTCAATGATGCCGGACAGATGCCTGTTTTGATCATAATACAAAAGCCACATGGAAATTATCGCGACAAGAACCACAAAGATCATAAAAGCAAAGATATTCTGGCGGTTTTCTTCAATAATCTTGTCCATCGAACCGCGATCAAGACCGATTCTCACGATGCCGGCGATTCTTTCGTTGATATACAGAGGAGCCGCCACATCCAGAATTTTGCTTTCGCCGGCATTCACTTTTCTACTAATAATTTTTATCTTTCCCGATAAAATTTCCCGGCGGTTGAAGTCATTGCTGCCCAATCCCTTCGTCAACTGGCCGATGCCGCCCAGCAGCTTATTCTGATCATCACTTATCCGAAGATAAATTAAACCGTGGCCTTCGCCCAGTTTTTGTATGCCTCTTTCTACGGCCACCTTTAAACTCCAGTAGATCAAACCCTGTTTATCCAGATTGATGACGACTGTGCCGCTGCCATCCTTGCGCCGCAGGGCGACAAAACCAATTCCCTTCTTGGCGCGTATTTTTTCTATCAACTCGATTGTCGTCAGCTTGCGGCCGTTTTGCTTCAGTTCGCTTTCCTCCAGTACATCCGTTTGCAGAGGCCCGCTTTGATAGATAGCCTGCCCCTGCTTATTTAAACAGGCCAGATACCAGAAATTATTATCAGCCGCCGCCTTTTGGAGATAGCTGTTGTTTATCTTTCCTTCTTTCCACAGATTATCTATTTCGCGGCCGAATTCAGTCAGCGCTTCGACGACCCACATTTTGGAGTAGATTGCTTCTTCCTGACTGGCCGTTTTGACACTGGAACCTTTTTTATTCGATGCGGCGACAATGTTTTTTAAATTTTCTTCCGTCAGCTGCTGTAAGACGCTGATCGTACTCAATGCCTGGTCTTCCATGAAACCAACCAGATTGGCGTCATTTCTTCTCAGACCGAAAAAACCCATAACAAGGATTAAGACAACGAATACTGCGGAAACGATGGCGACAGCCCAGGGTTGTAAAAAGGTGCCGTTATATTTGCGGTTGGCCTGATTAATGACCACTTCTTTTTTTCTTAAAAAAAACATCCAAATCCTCAAAACGCCTGTTTGCCGATCATATTAGGCGATTTAGTACAAAAGTCAACGGTTATTGAACGATGGTCGACATTTTTGTCGAACAGACAAAAAAGGTTCCCTTATCTATGTAATTGCTTTTACTATGTTTATTATAATGCGCGAACTGGAAGTCCGACATTTATTTCCGTAAAACAGGTGCGCCATTAACCCCGAAAACACCGGTCGGCGCTTATTGATCATTAAAAACAACACTTTATACCAGGGAGCCAGGGTCTGGCATGTAACCTGCTTTATATAGAACCAACAGTAAAAGATTGTCGACTAAACATAACGGGCATGATTAGCCGGCAGCAAAACAAACCAGGAAGGCAACCGGCCTTCACTCTCTGCAAAAAAGGGGCGCTCTGACCAGGCGCCCTTTTTTTGTTTATTTACCACCTTTATCTGAGTTCTTCTTTTGCTGCCAGAAAGCCATTCTTTCTTTGATGGTTTTTTCATAGCCGCTTTCTTTGGGGTAGTAGAATTTTTGTCCCTGAAGTTTATCCGGCAGGTATTCCTGTGGAACGTAGGCACCATCGTAATCATGGGCATATTTATAGTCTTTGCCGTAATCGAGTTCCTTCATCAATTTTGTCGGAGCATTGCGGATATGCAGCGGCACCGGCAGATAGCCTGTTTTATTAATTATTTCTTTTACCCGGCCATAGCCGGCATAAAGGGAGTTGCTCTTTTGCGCCGTCGCCAGATAAACCGCCGCCTGCGCCAGCGCCAGTTCCCCTTCCGGCAAACCGATAAAATGGAAAGCCTGCTGGGCGGCAACGGTAATCTCCAGCGCCCGTGGATCGGCGTTGCCTATATCCTCGGAAGCGAAGCGGATCATGCGGCGGGCGATAAAAAAAGGATCTTCACCGGCGTTAAGCATCCGGCCCAGCCAGTACAATGCCGCATCGGGATCGCTGCCGCGCAAACTCTTATGAAAAGCAGAAATTAAATTGTAATGCTCTTCGCCGTTCTTGTCGTAGAGCAGCGCTTTTTTCAGCAGGGTTTCTTCGGCCGCTTTCCGGGTAATTATTCTTTCTTCCTCCGGCAGATTTTGTACTACTGCGGTAATCGCCTCCAGATTATTCAGAACGCTGCGTGCATCGCCGTCGGCAAGACCGACAATATAGCGCGTGGCGTCGTCATCGATTTTTATCGCCAGCTTACCCAGGCCTTTAGTTTCATCCGTCAGCGCCTGTTTGACGATAGCCATTAATTCTTCTTCCGAAAAAGGATGGAGAAGCATAACCCTTGTTCGCGATAAGAGAGGGGCGATTACTTCAAAGGAAGGATTTTCGGTAGTCGCGCCGATCAGGGTGATCAAACCGCTTTCGACATGCGGCAAAAAAGCGTCCTGCTGCGCCTTATTGAAACGGTGAATTTCATCGACAAAAAGGATCGTCTTTTCCTTTTTAATTTCCCATCGCTTCCGGGCGTCGTCAATGACCAGCCGGATCTCTTTGACCCCGGAAAGAACGGCGGAAAAGCTGACGAAATGCGCTTTTGTTTCGTTGGCCAGAATGCGGGCCAACGTCGTCTTTCCGGAGCCGGGCGGCCCCCAGAAAATCATCGAAAACAGTTTGTCTTCTTCAATGGAACGCCTCAGCAGACTGCCCGGAGTCAAAAGATGGGATTGGCCTATATATTCTTTGATGGTCTTCGGCCGCATCCTTTCCGCCAGCGGCGCTGATGCATCCACCTCAGTGGGCTCTTTATCGGGCTCTTTCGCCCCGAACAAATCCAGCGTCTTCATTTTTTTGCCTTTGCCGCTGCAATCAACTCAATTATACCGGCGACCTTGTCTTGGGGCTGAAAATTTATAAACTTCCGCCATAAATCCGGCGGCAACCGCTGTTGCAGGTAAGCTTTCACATCAAAGATGGGCGACCAGCAGTGCAAAATTCGCGGACAGGGCAAATCAATCGATTCCTGCAGACAGTATGACAATTTTATTTCGTGTCCCAGTCGGGGACAACGGATCAGTTTTTCTTCCAGATCGCTATGCATGGCTGCAGCTTGACGAAAAAACAAAAAGCCGTCAAGGGTTTTATTGACCGCCGTTGATCAGACAATTAGATTGCAATTGACAGGTTAAAGTTTATCTGGAATAAAAAACTAAAATATTTATTTACGTGGAAATAAGAATTAATGACCATCTCGCTGTCTTCTCCCTTTATTCTGGCCTCCGCCTCGCCCCGCCGCGAGGAGCTGCTGCGTTCGGTGGGATTAAAATTTACAATTCTGCCGGCTTCCGTCAATGAAGACTACATAAAAGGAGAGACTCCGCGGCAGCATGTGGGAAGGCTGTCGCAGGACAAAGCCGGGGTTGTGGCGGGCAAATATCCGGAAGCGTGGGTGCTGGGCGCCGATACTATAGTTGTTATCGACGATCTGATTTTAGGGAAACCGAAAAACAAAACGCAGGCGCGGCAAATGCTGGAGAGACTCAGCGGTAGAGAGCATAAAGTCTTCACCGGATTTACCCTCACCCGCACGGCGTCCTCGGTTGCCAAAACAAAGGTTATCCAATCAGCGGTGAAATTTAAACCGATCGACACCGATGAGATGGAATGGTACATCTCCTCCAGTGAACCTTACGACAAAGCGGGCGGCTATGCTGCCCAGGGCCGGGGCGCTTACTTTATCCAATCCATCCGCGGATCTTACACCAACGTAATTGGTCTGCCGCTTTGCGAAGTATTGGAAGAATTGAAGAAACTCAACGCTATAAATTTCAGGTGATTCAAAAATGGGAACAGACATTGCTGCCAACATAGAAAAAATTAAGCAAAGAATAGCTGCCGCCTGTTCGCGCGCCGGGCGTGATCCGCATTCCGTAGAGCTGATGGCCGTAACCAAAACCGTATCGACAGAGCGCATTCTGCAGGCGGTAGATGCCGGAATTACTCTTTTGGGGGAAAACTACGTTCAGGAAGCCCGGGAAAAACAGGAATTGCTGGGTGGCCGCGCCCGCATGCATCTGATCGGCCATCTGCAGACCAACAAGGCAAAATATGCGGTCAGGCTGTTTGACTGCGTCCATTCCGTAGACCGGCTGGAACTGGCGCAGGAGCTGAACAAACGGGCAAAAGCCGTCAACCGCATCCTGGACATCCTGATCGAAGTCAATGTCAGCGGCGAGCAGACTAAAAACGGCGTTTCTCCCGCGCAGGTCAGGGAATTGATCGGCCGCATTGCCGGATTAGAAAATCTTTCCGTGCGCGGACTTATGACCATGGCGCCTTATTCCGATGATCCCGAGACTTCCCGGCCCTATTTTCAGGCGCTGCGGCAACTGCGCGACGACATCGCCCGTGAAGAAATCCCCCGTGTTCAGATGGCGGAACTTTCCATGGGCATGACGGACGATTTTGAAGTCGCCATCGAAGAAGGCTCCACGATTGTTCGCATTGGCAGGGCTATTTTCGGCGCCAGGCAATAATGGCGACTTCGTAAAAAGGCCGGATGCTGCGTTGCGCTTCATCCCGTGTCATTGCAGCGTACCTTAAGTACGCTTCATTCCCCGGTATTCGCGTGCCTTGCCTGCGGCCTTTTTACGAAGCCGCCTGAAACTTGATAATATTATGGCTTCATCGATAATCATTGTTATTGACATTCCACCTCCCTTTTCTTTATAAAATAAACAAGGTCGAACCATATTGTTCTTTTGGGAAAAATTCAGGTGGTCGGGATTATTTTTCGATTCCGGTCAGACGTTTTTTAACTCGTTTAACAAGGAGGTGAAAAACATGAATGTACTACTGCAGAAGAAATGGTCTCCCTACATAGCCGGCGCCCTGGCCGGCCTTCTCCTGGTGCTGTCTGTCTATCTTACCGGAAAATACTTTGGCGCTTCAACAACCTTCGTCCGCGCCTCAGGTTTCATCGAGCAAACCGTTGCGCCCGAGAAAGTGGCGGAAATGGCATACTTCATCAAAGAGAAGGTAAAGGTGGACTGGCAGTTTCTGTTTGTTGTCGGTGTTTTCTTCGGTTCTCTGCTCTCGGCGTGGACTTCCAGGGACGCCAAAGCCGTCGCCGTGCCGCCGATGTGGGAGGAGCGCTTCGGAGCATCCCGCACCAAAAGGTGGACAATGGCGGTGCTGGGAGGAGCCGTGCTGATGTTCGGGGCGCGTCTGGCCGACGGGTGACCGAGCGGTCACGGACTGAGCGGTCTGGCTCAGCTGGCTGTGAGTGGCTTCGTTTCCCTGATCTGCTTTTTTGTGGCCGGAATGATTATGGCCAGGATTATTTATGGAGGAGGTAATAACCATGAATGAACTGCTGACAGGCGCCGTAACCGGCATTATCTTCGGAATTCTTTTGCAAAAGGCTCAGGTCATCCGCTATGACCGGCAACTGGGAGCCCTGCGTCTTCAGGATATGACCATTGTCAAGTTTATGCTCTCGACAATTCTGGTGGCTATGGTGGGTATTTATTTGCTGTTTGACTTCGGCCTTATCAAGCTTTCGATCAAACCTTTGATCCTGGGCGGCAATATTCTGGGTGGTTTGATCTTTGGTCTGGGCTGGGGTATTGTCGGGTACTGCCCCGCCACCGCGATGGGAGCACTGGGAGAAGGCCGCTACGACAGCATCTTCGCCCTGCTGGGCATGCTGCTGGGAGCAGGCTTTTATGCCGAAATGTACCCTTTGATGAAGGAAACGGTGCTGACCTGGGGAGACTTCGGCAAGATCACACTGGCCACGGCCTCCGGAATCAATCACTGGATCATTATTATTATCCTCACCGCTATCTTTATTCTTCTCTTTCGCTGGTTCGAGAAAAAGGGTCTGTAATAAAAATTTCTAAGCATGATCCCGGCGGGAAGAGGCTTTCCGGTGTGTTGCCCTGGCACTTGATTGTCTTCCTCCCGCCGCCGAGGAACAATTGCCGTTTGCAATCCGCAGTTTATCTTCTTCAGGTCCATCCCATTTTTTTATTGACTTTCAGCCTTCGCGAATGATATTAGCCACTCCGAATAATGAAGATAATTAGGTATGATAATTGGATAATTAGGAAAAAGCGCCCCGGTAATTTCAAATACATGAGGGCGCTTTTCTTTTAAATACCAAGACATGGATATAAAGGAGAAGAAGCAATGAGGACCTATCAATCATGGCAGGATGAGTATAAGAACAAGCTGGTCTCAGCAGAAGAAGCGGTCAAACATGTCAAGTCGAAAGACGTTGTCACTTTCGGTCTTGCCCTGGGCGGACCCACGGCTCATCTTGTCGACGCGCTCCTGGCCAGGGCGGACGAACTGGAAAAAGTGCGCATATTTGACGCCGTTTCCGTGAGGCCCATGAAATTATATGATCCGCATTTCATGAACAGCGTCAGAGATTCGTTTATTTACAGCTCGGTATTATTTACCCCCGTCAACCGCAAACTGGCCGGGAACAAAAGCAATGTGGACTATCAATCGATTAACAGCTCCGATACCGGCGAAAGAATAGCCCGATTCACGGATGTCGCTATGGTATCCGTTTGCCGGCCTGAAGGCGGCCGGGTCAATCTGGGCTTAACAAACTTCTACACGCCGGAAATGATTCGGGGCGCCAAATTGAAAATCGCGGAAGTCAACGATGAAATGCCCATGGTCTATGGCGAAAACTGGATGGATGTATCGGATTTCGACTATTTCGTCGAGCATAACAGTCCGATTCCGGAAATGAAACGCAAGGGCGAGCCATCTGCGCTGGAATTCGCCATCGCCGAAAACGTGGCCTCGCTCATCAAAGACGGCGACTGCATTCAAATGGGGATAGGAACCCTGCCGGAAGCCATTGTCAAGCTTCTCCATAATAAAGGCAAAAAGGATCTGGGCGTGCATACGGAAATGTTTCCCATGGGACTGCCTGCCCTGGTCAAGGACGGCATCGTAACCAACAAATTAAAAAGTCTTCATCCGGGCAAGGTTGTGGCGACTTTTTGCATGGGCAATATTGACATGTATGATTTCGTTACACGGAATTCCGACTGCGTCTTCTTCCCGGCATCTTATATCAATGCACCATACGTGCTGCGGAAAATTGACAATCTGGTGGCTATCAACATGGACCTGGAAGTCGATCTTATGGGACAGATGAATTGCGAAATGATCGATTACCGCCTCATCGGAGGGGCTGGAGGGCAGTTAGACTTTGTCATCGGCGCGGCGTGGTCCAGGGGCGGCAGAGCCATCAACGTTCTGCCTTCAACGCGAACTCTGAAAAACGGGGAAGTTGTTTCCACCATAGTGCCCTCGCTGGCTACGGGATCGCCCGTTGCCATACCGCACATGTACAGTCAGTTTGTTGTCACTGAATACGGCGTCGCCGATCTGTTTTACAGAACCTGGCGTGAGCGCGCCGACGCGCTGATTTCCATCGCCCACCCGGATTTCCGGTCGGAGCTGCGCAAGGAAGCGAAGCGTATTTTACGCTGAAAAGAGACAGTGCCACAATGTTTTAATTAAAAGAGCGCCGGATTATCCGGCGCTCTTTTAATTTGTCTTTATCTCATTTCCAGACGATTTTACTTGCGGATAATTCCGCGGAAACGGGCATATTGCACCATATTGCCGAATGCCCGAATAGCGCGCTCCGGCATGGGGTAGGCCGGCACGCCAAGTGGACGGAAGCCTTCGTTAACAGAGGCCACTTCCGACGGTATGCCGCCGTAGTGGCTCGCAAAAACCGGCTTATGTGGGTAACGCTTGATGATTTCGGCAAATGTTCCGTAGAAATCGAACATATTCTCCGGCATCCCGACAAGAACAATCAGCAGGGCATCGATGTCCGGCTGTTCCATTATGCATTGGGTGATATGTCCCATGGCCTTTTCCGCACCATTCTTTTCGATGGCCGACCAGGTGTCGATCGGATTGCGCACGGGAGCCCAGACAGGCATAACCTCGCTTAGTTTTTTGAGTGTAACGGGTCTGAGCCGGGGCAGAACAACGCCGTATTGCTCTCCGGCATCGGTCGCGGCTACACAACCCATGCCCGTAACGGAGACCACCCCCATCCGGTTTCCCCGCGGCAGGGGAAGCATCTCGAAGGCGGTCAGGGTATCAAAAAATGTTTCAGAATCATGAACACGTATCAGCCCCGCTTTACGGCAGGCCGCATCAAAGACCGCATCTGATCCGGCCAGCGATCCGGTATGCGAGGCAATGGCGGCCGCCCCGGCCTCACTGCGTCCCGCCTTCATCACCACCACAGGTTTTTTTGCACATGCTTTCACGGCGGCTTTCACAAAACGCGGCCCATCGATAATGCCTTCCAAATACATGCCTATGTTATTGGTCTGGCCATCATCAGTAAGATATTCCAGCAAGTCGCTTTCGTTAACATCTCCTTTGTTGCCGATGCAGGCTATTTTAGCTATACCAAAGGGCTTACTGCCGGCCATCCAGCGCGCCCAGCCCGAAGAGAAGATGCCCGACTGAGCGATGAAAGATATTCCCCCTTTCTCTACCGGTTCGAGGGAGCCGATGGAAGTCGCCAGGCCAATATAGGGGTTGATAGTACCGATGCTGTTCGGCCCCATGATGCGGATGCCTGTCCTGCGGGCCTGCTCAACGATGACCTTCTGTTCCCCGGCTCCCGCTGCCCCCATGTCGGCATAGCCACCCGTGCTCAGGATAACATTCCTGATTCCCTTGGCGGCACAGTCCTCCAGGGCTTCAGGCACGGCGGACTTGGGGATTACAATTACGGCCAGATCAACCGGCGCCGGTACATTCTGGACTTTGGCATACGACTGCAAGCCGAGAATCTCCCCGCCGGTGGGATTAATGGGATAGACAGCGCCCTGGAAACCTGCCTTACGCAGGTTGCATAGAACTGTGTTGCCCCCTTTACCCGGAGTCCGTGAAGCGCCGATAACCGCCATGGAAGACGGCTGGAAAAAAAACTCCATCTCTGCCGGATCAGGATATTTTGTCGCAATCCGGGACTGGCTGCTATCCAGCCGGACGAGGGCGTCTACGGCTACGGCTCCATCCGGATAAGCTATAAAGGGATTTACATCAATCTCGATGATATCCCGGCGTTTGGACATAAGGCGGGAAAGGGCGGCAACC
>DAOQVG010000029.1:0-10761 GCA_035341435.1 Smithellaceae bacterium | reverse complement strand
AAGTTATCACGACGTCTCCCGCCATCCGGAAGCAAAATGTATTTCGGGTCTGGTACTCTTTCGCTGGGATGCTCCGCTGTTTTTCGCCAATGCGGAAATATTCCGGGATCAGGTTTTGCGCGCCGTGGCTGAAGCTCCGGCCCCGGTTAAGTGGGTTGTGGTCGCGGCGGAACCAATAACCGATGTGGACGTTACGGCAGCCGACATGCTTACCGGCCTCGATGCCGCGCTGGATCAGGCCGGCATGGATTTATTTTTTGCCGAAATGAAAGGACCGGTTAAAGACAGGTTGAAGCGCTATGGCTTGTTTACCCGACTGGGCATTGATAATTTCTTTCCTACGATTGAGCAGGCTGTGGAACGGTATCTGGCTACACACAAGATCGATTGAAATATTATTCCGGCATTAATAAACGAAAGGGGAAAAAGAATGCTTACCGAAAATAATCTTGAAAAATACGCCGATGTGCTGTTGTGGGGATTGAAGACGGCCAGGAAAGTCGCCATGAAGAAAAATGAAATCGTGCTTATCCAGTACGATCTTGCCGCCTTGAAACTGGCGGAAATACTGTATGCGCGGCTCCTCGATCTCGGCATGCGGCCGGTGCAGCGCATGATTTCCACCTGCAATATGGAACTGAGCTTTTATCAGAAGGCGAATCCGGGGCAGCTCACCTTTATCGCCCCCGGTGATGAAGAACTGTACAAAAGCATCAACGGCCGCATTTACCTGCATGCGCCGCAGTCGCTCACCCACCTCAAGGACATCGATCCGGCCTGGATCGGCAAAGCTATCGTTTCCCGCAAACCGCTCAAGGACATACTCGACAAGCGTGAAGAATTACGCCGGTACGCCTGGACGCTTTGCATAGTACCGACGGAGGAACTGGCCCGCCAGGCCAAAATGTCTTTAAAGCAATACTCGACGCAGGTAATAAAGGGCTGTTACCTTGACTGCGACGATCCCGTCGCCCAGTGGCTGCAAATCCACAAGGAGGTTACGGCCATCAAGAAAAGGCTCAGTTCCCTGAAAGTAAAGTACTTCCACATGGAATCGGCAAATCTGGATCTACGCATCACGCCCGGCGACGAACGCAAATGGGTCGGCGTTTCCGGCCATAATATACCCAGCTTCGAGATCTTTGTCTCCCCCGACTGGCGCGGGACGGAAGGAATTTATTATGCCAATCTGCCCTCCTTCCGCAGCGGCAATTACATCGAAGATGTCCGCATTACCTTTGCCAAAGGAAAGGCCGTCAAGATCGAGGCCAAAGTCGGTGAAGATTTTGTAAAGAAACAACTGGCAATGGACGCGGGGGCGCGTCAGGTCGGAGAATTTTCGCTTACGGACAAGCGCTTTTCCCGGATCGACCGTTTCATGGCGGAAACACTGTTTGATGAGAATTTCGGCGGGAAAAATGGCAACTGCCACATCGCACTCGGTTCGTCCTACAGCGACACATACAGCGGCGACCCGGCAAAGCTGACGCCGGCTCTCAAGAAAAAACTGGGCTTTAACGATTCCGCTCTGCACTGGGATCTCGTCAATACCGAACAGAAAACAGTGACCGCTCATCTGACGGACGGCAGAAAAACGATCATCTACGACCGCGGCGTATTTAAAATATAAAACTTGAGTTGGTTAAACAGAACAAGGGGTTGCAACCCCTTGTTCTACATGAAGATCATCCGGTAATTCAGTGTTATGTTTTAATGTAAACCGTTCTGATGAATTAATCTGACTCCGGGATAAGGAACGTCGAAACAGGAGACAAAACTGCAGCGCAGACTGCCGATGAAGGCCGTCTTCCTGTTTTTCCCGCCAAAGCAGATACTGGCCGGTGCATGCAGTATCAAGCCTTGTGGATCTTCCACGTAGATTCCCAGTTTTCTATCGGGGGTGATATAGCCAACCGTGTTGGCTGCGGGAAATGTCACCCAGAGATTACCTGCTTCATCAAAAGCTATTCCATCCGGTACGTATTTAGCCCCGAGAACTTCAGGACCGTAAACCTCTTTCGCACCGAGAGATCCGTCTTCGTTTATGGGGTAACGCAGAATTCGCATATTCAGGGTCTCGGCGACATAAACAAATTTTTCTTCTTCATCCAGAGCGACGCCATTGATAAAGCCCATGTCGTCGGCGGCAATTCGCGGCTCTTTGTCATTTTCCAAAACAATAAGACAGCCGTCGGGAACAGGCGGACGCAAAGAGGGTTCCCTGTAAGGATAGTCGGTGGAACAGGATATCCAGAGTCGCCCCTGCAAGTCAAGAAAGGGGGAATTGGGCGAAAATATCCTCTCGTCATCCTGCGGGTCATCCAACAGAACAGATTGACTGCCGTCGCCGGCCAACAACTGGACTCTGCCGTTGCTCATATTGGCGATGATACAGTTTCCCTTCCTGTCCAGGCAAAGGCCGTTCGGGGTTCCGCCCAGTGTTCCGAAAAAGGCGGTATCGCCTTCCGGGGAAATCCGGGCGCAGCATCCTCGGGCATCCGTCGTATAGATATTCCCGTCATCCGCCACCATAACGCCTTTGGGCCTTATCAGGCCGGAGCCAATCATTCTCACCTCTTCAATACTTATTTGCGTAAAGTCTGATTTCATGTAAAAATTCCTCTCCATAGAGACTAAGTTTATGTTCCCCAACTCCACTGATGCCGAGCATTTCAATGGCATCCCGGGGCCGGACCGCCGCCATTTCCAACAGTGTTTTGTCTGAAAACACAACATAAGCCGGAACATTATTTTCATCGGCCAATGCTTTTCTTAACGCTCGCAACCGCTCGAAAAGTTCGTCGGCTACCGCCTGTTTCTGGGGCAGCGCTGCTATGGTTTCCAGTTTCTTTTCAAATTGAACGGGCTTTGTCAGCAGGACATCCATCTGCGCCTGCAGAATTTTGCGACTTAAATCGTTTAACTTCAGCGAATAAGCGTCATCGTAAGCGATATCTACAAACCCCGAATTTAAAAGTTGAAAGATATAATCCTCCCATTCCGCAGAAGTAATATCACGTCCCACACCAAATGTCTTTATGCGGTCATAGCCGTTTTCCAGGATATGTTTATTATGAGATCCCCGCAGAATGCCGATCAACGTTGCTATGTTGATTTTTTGACCGGTGCGGGCAACGGCGGATAAGGCTTTTTGCGCGATGATGGTGCCGTTTATTCTTTGCGGCGGATTTTTGCATACGTCACAATTCCCGCAGTCACCCTGCGGCTGCTCGTTAAAATAGCTAAGCAGAATTCGGCGGCGGCAAATTTCGGCTTCCGCATAACTCTTGATACGTTCCAACTTTGCCAAAAGGAGTTCCTGTCTTTGGGTCGGTGCATCGCTGATCATGTCATGATGAGTTTTAACGTCGGCGTAGCTGTAAAAGAGCACCGTATCGGCGGGAGCGCCGTCACGACCGGCCCGACCGATTTCCTGGTAATAACTTTCTATATTTTTCGGCAGATTGTAATGAACGATCCAGCGAATATTTGATTTATCAATGCCCAGCCCGAAAGCAATGGTGGCGCAGACAATTTGGATTTTGTCACGGATAAAGGCATCCTGGATTTTACTGCGATCTCCATTGTCCATACCGGCATGGTAATAAGCCGCCCGATAGCCCCGATCACAAAGCTTTGCGGCGATGTTTTCCGTCATCCTGCGGCTCAGGCAATAAATTATCCCCGGTTGATTTTTTCTTCGCGATAAAAAACGTAGAATCTGCTCGAATCTTTTACGCCCCGAATACACCGCGAGACTTATATTCGGCCGATCAAAGGAAGCGATAAACTGAAATTCTTCCGGTATCGTCAATTGCCGCATAATGTCATTGCGAATCACCCGGTCAGCCGTCGCAGTGAGCGCAATCAGCGGAACATGCGGAAACTTTTTTCTCAAACTATTCAACTTCATGTAATCGGGCCGGAAATCGTGCCCCCACGCGGAAATACAATGCGCCTCGTCCACGGCAAAAAGAGAGATGCGCAATTTTTGTAAAAGGCCGATCGCAGAAGCAGTCGCCAGTCTTTCCGGTGAAATATAAAGCAGTTTGATTCTGTTTTGCAGACAAAGGCCGACAATTCCGGAATTTTCGTCTTCCGTCTGAGTACTGTTAAGAAATGCCGCCGCAATGCCGTTTGCCTTGAGGGCGTCCACCTGGTCTTTCATTAATGCGATCAACGGCGAGACAACGACAGCCGTACCTTCTTTAAGAAGTGCAGGAATTTGAAAACAGATGGATTTTCCTCCACCTGTCGGCATCAGCACCAGGGCATCTTTACCTGACAAAACATGGTCGATTATTTCTGCTTGCAGCGGATAAAAGGTTTCATAACCAAAGTATTTTTTCAGGGCTTCTTGTTTCTTCATTTTGCATTAGAAATGGACTTACATCCCCATCCCTTCAATAAAAGCCAAAACATTTTTCCCTAAAACTCCGTGGTTGTAGCCGCCTTCCAAAATGCCGAAACAGCCGCCATTGTTGCGCCGGGCCGCTTCCCGCACTCGTTGCCCCATGAACCTGTAGTCCTCCGTTTTCAACAGACCTCCCCAATCCTGCTCGTGGTTGTCGAAGCCGGCGGAAACGGCGATCATATCGGCATCGGTTTGCGCAAGCTTCGCTTCCACGCTCTTTAAATATTCGTTGCGATTTGCTGCTGTGGGATTCAGAATCGTTATGTATTCCTTGCTCCCCAGAATATTTACATTGCCGTCGCCGTAGTGCAGATCGAAATCAAGAATAAAAGCTTTTTTTATCTTCCCTTCCCGATGCAGCTTTAGTAAAGCGATGGACATATTGTTGAAATAGCAAAAACCCCAGGCGCTTCCCGCCGAGGCGTGATGCCCCGGAGGACGGATAACGGCGAAGCACGGCTCGGTAAGGGCCGTTTCGGCGGCCAGAATAGCTCCTCCGGCGGCCAGGGCGGCGATATCGTAAACGCCTTCGCGCTCCACATCCCGTATATGATGAGGAGTGTGAACTTTGAGGATATCTTCTTCGCTAGCGGCAACCGGTTCAATAAATTTTACTTTGCCGCGCAGGGCGATTTCTATAGCTTCGATTCTTCCGGGGGCGGATGCGGGATCGGACGCATAAACCTGTTTGTATTCGTCAGAATAAACAACCTTCATACAATCCTCCTTTCAAATAGGCTAAAGGGAAATAGACTGAAGGCTAAAGGCTGAAGGCTGTACGGATAAAATTTAATTTACCATCCGGCCTGCAGCCCTTGTCCTTAAACCTTAAACCTTTACCCTTGAACCTTTAGCCTTTAACCTTGAACCTTTAGCCTTCAGCCTTCAGCCTTCAGCCTTCAGCCTGTCTTTAAAAACCCGATTTCCCTTAAGGCGGCAAGAGAATTTTTGGCCACGGTCATTTTATATAAATCTTCAGGTTTAAACCAACCGGCATCTTCAGCATCATCGCCGCCTTTCGGCTCCCCTGATACGTACTCCCCGATATAATCGACGACAACGAAGTGATATTTGACTTTCCCCGCATCATCGCGTTCCAGATAGTCAAAAACGTAGGCACAAACGCCGACTTTTATAGTTACGCCCGTCTCCTCGAAAATTTCCCGGGCGACGCATTCCTGCAGCGTTTCGCCCAGCTGCAATGTTCCGCCGGGAATAGCCCACTGGCCGCGATTGGGCGCCACTCCGCGCTGAACAAGCAATACCCGGCCTTCATGGATTGTAATTCCCCCGACACCAACGCGCGGAACCAGAGGATAAATTTTATTGAGTTCCTGCTCCATTTACCCCTGACCTTTATTTATCCGGAAGGAAAACCGGCTTTCAATCCAGGGATCGCGTTCTTCATTGAATACTTTTTCGATGAATTTTACCCACTTATTTTTTCCAATCAATAATACGGCCGAGGAACGGGTGCCGTAGCCGGGACTCTTGACAAAAATCGACGATAAAAGCTTTTCCCACTCTTTACTGATGCCGGTGGACGGGAGCTTATTGTCCGGTGCAAGTTTGCGATCAGCCAGAAGATCGAAGAGCGCCGCCTCCAAATCGGCGCCTTTTTTATCCATCGCCGCCGCCAATACCTTTTTGCCCCTGGTCACTTTCTGCCAGGGGGTGTCCAAAAGACGATTGCTCAAACCGTAAACTCCGGCCTTGAGCTTCTGCAAATCTCCGCGGTTGGAGTAGACAAACAGATCTTCGTTGTCTCCGCAAAGCAAATTGAAGCCATTGTATTTGCCGGCCCGTCTGGAAATTTTCTTTATATAATCTGCAGCGCTTTGCGAATCAAACAAATAATTTTTGATCAAATTGCCCCGGGTGGGCGCCCCGTTTTTGTAGGCGGAGGGATCACGGTAATTAGTTATGGCGGCGAATTTGCCTTCCCTCGTTATCCCCAGCCAGGTGCCGCCTTCCTCCAAATCGCGGCCGGCAAGGATGTGCGGCGCTTCTTCCCAGAATTCGACAGGCGCTGAAGGACGATCGTAGAATTCGTCTCTATTGGCGGCCAGAACAAATGGATACGCCGGATGCATCTTATAGGCAAAGAGAATTAAGCACATGTTAAACCTCTATTTGGTTCTTTACTCCATTTCTTTCACAGCAGATAGAAGGACAGGGAAATCTATACTACAGCTTTAAGTTTTTGCATAATTTTCGTCATAGTTTCCCCGGCGGAGTGATCGATGATAACATCGGCGAGATCATCCTGCTCGGTTGGACCAATATTAATTATAACAAGTTTGGCGCGGCCGCGCTTTGCATAAACCGGCATGTATGCCGCCGGATACACAACCAGCGAAGAACCGATGACGATAAACAAGTCACATTCCTGCGCTTCCCGTGTTGCATCCATCAATGTTTTTTGGGGCAGAGCCTCGCCAAAAAAAATAACATCCGGTTTTAATATGCCGCCGCAATTTTCACAGTCCGGAACGTAATCTTCAGATTTAATTTCCTCTATCAGTGAATCCACCGGATATCTTTTTCCACACTCAAGGCAAACCATCCATTCCATATTGCCGTGCAGTTCATAGACAAAATCCGGATCATTGCCCGCTTTCTGATGCAGGTTGTCGATATTCTGGGTGATCACCGAACTCAGTTTTCCCATCTTCTCCAACTCGGCGATGGCCAGATGCGCTGCGTTCGGCTGGGCGTTGGCCAGCAAACCGCCTTCCAGGAGAATCTTCCACATCTTGCGGCGCGTTTCACCGGATCGCAAATATTTATCAATTGTAAAATCATCAGGATCAAATCTTGTCCAGAGGCCGCCCGGACTCCGAAAATCAGGGATTCCCGATTCCGTACTCACACCGGCGCCGGTAAATATGACAACCTTCCGGGCAGCGGCGATCATTTGCGCTACTTTGTTTATTTTATCTTCCATTAAAACATTCCTTTTTTTATATTGATGGATTCGCAAAGAGTCATAAAATCAACAATTTTCAGACGACCTCGTAAAAAGGTCGCAGGCAAGGCGCACAAATCATGAGAAATGGGGCGTACTTAACGTACGCCGCATAGCCTGCCCCGTGCTTGACACGGGGAGTGATGAAGCGCAACGCAGCATCCGGCTTTTTTATGAGGTCGTCAATATTTGTGGCTTAAAATACACTAAGTCCTTTTAAAATCAAACCAAAAAAATAAAGACTTTACGTCGTTTATGCTGTTGCAATGCCGGCGGGTTAGCTCCAACTCAATCTTCGGCAAAGGTCAATAAAGAAACAAATTTATTAGAACTGGAAATTATATTTGATTGATCTTAATAAAAATACTTAAGGATGGCTCTTACGCTCAGGCTAAGCGGATGGCAAAGAAGCGTAGCGGAATTTACCAGTCTGGATTGATCCGTTGTTGGCAAACCATAATGTTTAGTTTACAGTAAAAACCATCCACTTTTAAGCCTCCATCGAAACGCCTCCGGCGTTATATACCAAAATGACATCTCCGGGCAGTTCCACTGTTTTTTGCATATCAGGAATAAGGTTGATAATCTCGTCGTCGTTATCAGGCCGGAATCCGCTGAAAAGTACGGCTGAGGGATGAATGTGTTTCCTCACAGCTTCCAATGGCTCCTCGGTTGGCACAACAACAATGTCGGCTTCGATGCGGCCCTTGGTGAGCATTTCAGATATTTCCTTTTCGATGTTCTCAACATCAGCCTTGGACGGTACGGTGCGAATGATTCGAATTGGATGATCTCGCCATTCGCGATTTTTCTTGAGCATAAAGGACAACAACAACATCAATTCGACGTTTTGAACTGAATCCCACCAGATATTGATGAATCCATCCGGAATATAGTTTTTTTCATCTTCCCTATCGGCGGCAATAATAATTAGGCTACGCTTCATCTCCTTGACTGTGGCAATTGCCTCCCAGAACACCTCAGACTTTTCCGGATCGTCGCTCCAACCAAGTAAGACGGTGTTGGGCCTCATGCCGCCGATCCCATTGCATTGAATAAGAGCTTTGACGGCAGCATGCAGATCTTCTTCGACAATTACAACAGGAAAAGCAGGAAGTTTTTCCTTGAGAATGAACTTTCGCATAATATTCTCCGCTTCTTGCTGATGTTTATAAAGCTGTTCCAAATCCCCTTTGATGACGTGACCCAATGTAACAATACCGCTGCCGATTGTGAACCAGCAGGCGTATTCAGCCAGATGCAGACGGCCGGAAGTGTCGCCGAAGAGGGTAAGAATCGAAGGTCGCCAGTTCTTGGGGTGATAACGCTCCCTCTCCAGGCGCAACAACGCATTGCGCGCAACCTGGAAGGCAAGACCACCGTTAAGATCACCCCACTTCACCTGGATTTCCGAACGGGTGATAAAGAAGTAAAAACCGCCACCTAGGACTAAAGCCACTGAAGCCCAAAGAGCATTGATCAAAAACATCAGGCCTATGCAACCAACGGCTCCAAGGAGAGCCACTGACCAATGATTGAAGCGGAAAGTCGGCCGGAAACTGGGATTGCTTGAGCGCCCTTCGTAAAAACAGGCTAAATTTACTGTGGCATAGGTCATCAAAAAGAACATGGTGATAACCGGAGCAATGGTGTCTAGATCCCCTGCCATGACGCCAATCTGTGCAATAAAGAATGTCAACACAACAGCGCGCCGTGGCTCCCCAGATAGTCCGCTGCCTCGACCAAACCAACGAAGGTGTTTGAAAATATTGTCGCGGGCAAAAGCTTGAAGGATACGCGGTGCACCCATCATGCTGCACAGGGCTGAGGAAAGTGTGGCAGAAAATACTCCAGCGTAAACGAGAGCTGGCGAGAAGGCATAATCTTTCATAACAAATCCTTCTCCAAGCAGTTCCGCCCGAGGGACACCTGCGGCTAATATCAAGGCTATGGCGACATAAATGAGCCCCGAAACGCTGATGGCGGCAAATGTACCGTTGGGAATAGACCGTGCCGGGTTCTTCAGCTCACCGGACATGTTGACGCCGGCCATGATACCCGTTACAGCCGGAAATAAAAGGGCAAAAACGGAAAAGAAGGAGAATTGCGGCGACCACTGCGGTGTTAAATTACCGACAAGTATCTCCGGCGAAAATCTTGTCCCCGCACCTATAAAAAAGGACAGAATAGATAACATCAGGACGGCGAGGATGCCGTACTGAATCCGAATGGTCCAACCTGCACCGATATAGACACAGACAAAAACGACGATATTGGTGAGTGTGGCGAACGTTCTGAAGGAAAGTCCGAGATCGGGAAAAGCGGAAAAAACAGCTTCCGTAAAACCAACCACATAAAGGGTGACCGCAACAGCCTGGGCAATGAAGAAAAAAATAGCGATGACACCACCGAACTCCACGCCGAGACTGCGGCTGATCAAATAGTAGGCGCCGCCGCCCTTTACACGCATATTGGTCGCTATGGAAGCGACAGATAAGCCCGTGATCAAAGAGATTGCTTTGGCGCCCAAAAGGATCAGGAGCGCATTCCATAGCCCGGCGTATCCTACTACCGTGGAAAAACGCAGGAACATGATTACGCCAAGAATTGTCAGCAGACTTGGTGTGAAAACGCCGCCAAAGGTGCCGAATCCTTTCGGCCGCAGGTCATTTTGAGGTTTTTTGTCATTCATAGCAGTCTTGCCAAAGTTTGAGCTCGATCCGCAGCTCTTCAAGGCCGTCGCGTCTGCAGTCAATGGTTATGAGTCAACAATGCGAAGCGCCCCCGCTTTTGCCACTGCCTGCTCACAGCAACAATCGCCTCCTCAATGATAGTTTCCGTCAACAGCCTTACCTCGAGGCTTGACGCTACCGGCCTCTCCTGCGGTGCGACCTGTGCATTGCTCGTTTTGTGGTTCAGAAAGCTACGCCAAGCCTACGCCCTCTTTTCAGCGCTGTTGCAACTGGAACACAACAGGACATGGTTGTGTATTCCATTATCGCCGCCCGCAATAGCAGGCACTAGAGCACAAAGCGTCCGGTACGCGATTCCCACGCGATGCCATTGCCGCAATAGGCGCAAAAACTACTTAAGATGAACAATTATCAAATTGAAAAATATCAATTTTCACCAATAAACTGTTGCAGTCTGTTTAAAGCGGCTTCTTTGCCCAACACGGCAAAGAGCCGGTCGAGTTCCGGGCCGTGGACACGGCCGGTGAGGGCGGCACGAAGGGGCATAAATAATCCCTTGCCTTTAGCGCCGGTTTTTTCTTTAACGAATTTCAGGGCTGCGGGATATATTTCCGCGGCCTGTGCCGTATTGGTTTGCAGATACTCGACGAAGGTCTGCACCACCTGGCGGGCGCCTTCTTTCTCCA
>DAOQVG010000028.1:0-10917 GCA_035341435.1 Smithellaceae bacterium | reverse complement strand
AAAAACGTTCAGACTGTGGATAGCGCTCTAAACGCCCTGCCCGGCGTCTTTGACCGGCGGGTGAATATGATGGATACATTGTCGTCTGTCTCACTGGGCGGAATTCCCGGACAGAACAGGACGCTGATTCTTCAGGATGGAGTGCCGCTCAACAGCGCTTACACCGGGGATGTAAGTCTTACCGGCATGTCCACCGGAAATGTGGAGCAAATCGAGGTTGTCCAGGGTCCCTTTTCCAGCCTTTACGGCGGTTATGCCATGGGGGGAGTCGTGAATGTTCTGACGAAAATGCCGGATAAGCGGGAATTCATCGTGCAAAGCGGCTACGGAACCAGCTGGCACCGGGGGGAAAGCCTTGATGACCTGCAAAAATACTATCTATCCTACGGCGACAGACCGACGGACAAGTTAAGATTGTTCTTAAGCTACGGATATAAAAGCACCAATGGCTATGCCAAAGATATGGTCGTTGCCTCCTCGAAGCCGACGGCAGGTATAACGGGCTGGGATTACACAACCACGAATCAGGGAGCAACCCGTTATCTGATCGGCGACAAAGGAGACAACACCTGGTGGGACGACAACCTGAATATCAAGGTGGGCTATGATTTTTCCAATGTATCTAAATTGAGGACCTCGGTGATGCGCACACGATACCGGTATAATTACGATGATCCTCATACATATTTAAGAAATGCGGCGGGGAATCCCGTATATTCATACGGAAGCGTGAGGGAAAGTTCCTTTACGTCGGGATCGGGCATGACGGAGACGATGCTCTACAGCATTAATTATGAAATGGAGATTGGTATAGCAAAAACAAAGCTTTCGCTTGCTCTCAACGATCAGGCGAAAAACTGGTATACGACGCCCAATACAAGCTCCCCTTATGCAACCTTATCCGGATTGAACGGCAAAGTCTCCAGCAGCCCCAATCAAAATTATTATGCCGATTTGCAGGCGACAATTCCCCTTTTGGGCAGACATCTGCTGACTGTGGGCGCATCTTACAGAGCCGGGCGGTCCAATACGGAGGAGCATAATCTGACCTACTATAAAGATGAGGATTCCAAAACAGGCTTAACTTATAATTCCGGCGGCAAAGACACGACTTATTCTATTTTTGTTCAGGATGAAATTTCGCTTTTGCCCAATTTGACGGCTTACGTCGGATTCCGGGAGGACTGGTGGAAAACCTTTGACGGTTACGCCAACCAGTTCGGAACCGGCGCTTTCGCCAATACTTATGATTCCCGCAGCGATTCTTCCTTCAGTCCCAAGGCCTCGCTGGTTTACAAGCCCTTGGAAGCGACGACGCTGAGGGCCTCCGCCGGCCAGGCCTTCCGGGCGCCGACGATGTATGAACTCTACCGGACGTGGGTATCGTCAACGGGTGTTACTTACAGCGGCAATCCCGGTTTATCGCCGGAGAAGGTTACCTCCTGGGATGCCGGGTGGACGCAGGGATTATGGAAGGGCGCCACGTTTTCGGCAACATACTTTGAAAATTATTTAAAGGACCTGATTTACCGGAAAACCGTGTCGGCAACCCAGTCCGATTACATCAATGCGGGCAAGGCGGAAAGTAAAGGAGTTATGCTGGAAATTGAGCAGCGCATCGGCAAAGAACTGAAGCTCTTCGGCAATTTCACCTACACGGATGCCCGGATCAAGGAGAACAACGCCAAACCGACGACGGTAGACAAACGATTGACTTATCAGCCGGAGCGGATGCTGAACGCAGGCGCAGAACTGGAACTCGGGTCGTTTTTTGCTTCGGTGGTTGGCCGTTATGTCAGTAAACGTTTCACCGACGATGAAAACAAGGACATCGTCGATGGAGTGCCGGGTTCCTATGATTCCTTTGTCACCGCCGATGCCAAAATAGGTTACAAGATCGGCAGGCACGCGACGGCGTCTTTTTCCGTCAACAACATTGCCGATGAACGCCATTATGAATCATACGAGTCGCCGGGTAGATTATGGCTGGCCGAGGTGGAACTGAAATTCTGATTGAGTATGAATAAAATGGAAAAATGGATAGCGGCGCCGGTTGCGGTCATCCTCCTGTTGACGGCACTGGTTTCGGCAGCATGCGCCGAAACAATTACCTTTCAAGACAAGCTGGGACGGCGGGTCAATATTCATCTGCCCGTCCGGCGCGCCGTTTTTTTTGAAACCTATGAATTAACTGCGGCACTGGGTGTCTGGGACAGGGTTGTGGGGATCAGCCGGTACGCTTATGCCAATGATCTGCTGCTGGCCGTCAAGCCGGATATCGTGCGAACCATTCCTTCGGTCGGGAGCGGATTTGACGTCAACATTGAAGCTCTGCTGCGATTGCGGCCCGAACTGGTAGTTACGTGGGCATTCAATCCGGAAACGATCCGGTTTATGGAAGAGAAGGGTTTAAAGGTCGTCGCCCTTTACCCGGAAAGCATAGCGGAACTTTATGAGGTGATGCGGCTGCAGGGCAGGTTGTTTGGAAAAGAAAAAAAAGTGGAGAGCTGTATTGACCGGATGAACAAAATATTCTTCCTCATCGGGGAGCGCTGCCGGAAGGTGCCGCCGCAAAAGCGTAAGAAGGTTATCTGGCTGGGGGGCAAGCAGACTTCCGTTTCCGGAGCTAAAGGCGTCAACAACGATCTGATCGGCCTTGCCGGCGGCATTAATCCGGCGGCCGTCCTGAAGGAGCGCAGCCTTGATGTTTCCATGGAGCGGGTTGTAGCCTGGAATCCTGATGTCATCTTCATCTGGGGGGGAGCAAAGTACAATGTTAGCGACCTGCTCGCAAGTTCCCAGTGGCGGCATGTGACGGCGATTGGCAAAAAGCAGGTGTACAAGGCGCCGCAATGGGGCACCTGGTCGCCGCGGCTGGCCGTTGTCGCCCTGTGGATGGCCATGAAAACATATCCGGATGAATTCCGGGATGTGAATTTTTTTAAGACCGCCGATGACTTTTACCGGGCGGTCTACGGTATTTCTTACAGGAGCGTGAGCCGGATTGCAGACTGAATCGAAAATTAAAAAGATCATTCCCCTGCTTATTCTGGTTTCGCCCCTGGTGCTGGGCTGGTTGGCGCTGTTTATCGGTGCGTATGGAATTGAACCGTTCGATATTCTAACCTATCTGTTCGATGCGATTTTTAATCCCATCGCCCTGGATAGCGGGGAGAAAGCTATCCTGTTTGATATCCGTCTGCCGCGGATTATTTTGGCCGGACTGGTCGGCATAGCGCTGGGCGGTTCGGGTGTCGCTTTGCAGGGAATTTTCCGCAATCCGCTGGTGGATCCCTTCATTCTCGGTGTTTCCGCGGGGGCTGCTTTCGGCTGTGCTCTGTCCGTGGGCTTTTTCCCGCACCTGCCCGTGCAGATCGCCGCTTTTGTTTTCGGAATTTTATCTGTCCTGTTGACCTTTACCGTCGCCCGGACTCAGGGTGATGTGTCACGCCTCCCTTTGATCCTTTCCGGGGTGATCATCTCGGCTTTCTTTACAGCTCTTGTTTCCATTGTTAAATTTCTGGTGGATCCCCAGAAGCTCCAGAGCATCGTTTTCTGGCTGATGGGAAGTTTCGCCCTGGCCGGTTGGCGCGTGGTCGGCATTGCCGCCGTAGGGATTGCTCTGGGGCTTATCCCGCTCCTGCTGATGCGCTGGCGGCTGAATGTGATGAGCATGGGCGAGGAGGAGGCAAAGACCCTTGGTATTCATGTGACGCGGGAGCGGATCATCTTTATTGCCGCCTCCACCCTGATGGTGAGCGTCGCCGTTTCCGTGAGCGGCATTATCGGCTGGGTTGGGTTGATGGCGCCGCATCTTGTCCGGATGATGACGGGACCGGATCACCGCAGCCTGGTTCCCCTCAGCATGGCGGGCGGAGCGGCTTTTATGATTTTTGCCGATACCGTGGCGCGCAGCCTCACCAATATTGATATTCCGGTAGGTATCATTACGGCCGTGATTGGCGCACCATTCTTTATTTACCTGATGAAGCAGGGCGGAAGCGAAAGCTGGGGGAGATAAAAGGAATATGCTGAACATTGAAAAGCTATATTTTAATCACTCCTCCGCAGATTTCCGTCGCAGCGGGCGGGAGGATGTTCTCAAAGGGGTAAGCTGCAAAATTCCCGGAGGCCGGATGACAACCGTCCTCGGGCCGAACGGTTCCGGCAAGACAACCCTCTTTAAGTGTATTTCCGGTTTGTGGCATCCTTATGAGGGAGCGATTTTTCATGGCGGTCGTGATATTACGAAGCTCTCAGCAGCTCTGCGGGCGGGACTGATCGCCGTTGTTCCTCAGGAACACGATCCTCCTTTCCCCTACAAGGTTGCCGATATTGTGCTGATGGGGCGGGCCTCTCATGTTGCGCTCTTTTCCGCACCCTCGCAATCGGATGTTCAGGCGGCGGATTGCGCCATGGAGCAGATCGGCATCAGTCATCTGCGTCATCGCCCTTATACTAAAATCAGCGGCGGAGAACGCCAGCTTGTCCTCACTGCCCGGGCGCTGGCCCAGGAAACACCGCTTCTGATTTTGGACGAGCCGACTTCTCACCTCGACTTTCGCAATTCGCTTCTGATCTTGAGTAAAGTGCGGGACATTGTGCGGCAAAATAGTTTGACGGTGCTCATGACACTTCACGACCCGAATCTGGCCATGCAGTTTTCCGACCACGTTGTGATGATTGTGGAAGGGACGGTTTTGGCGCAGGGACTTCCCGCTGAAGTGCTGACTCCGGAAAATATCCGGTTGATGTACGGTCTGGATGTGTCCGTAATCCGCCACAATGGCATCAATCTTATCTGCCCGGAGGCGGCGCTATGATCGAAATAAAGAACCTTACCAAGAATTACGGCAGCGTCCGCGCTGTGGACAACCTTGATCTGACGATAGATCGAGGAGAAGTATTCGGCCTTCTGGGGCCCAACGGAGCCGGGAAAACAACAACCATCAAGGTTTTGACGACTTTGACGAAGCCCGACGCCGGCCATTGCATCATCGACGGCTTTGATGTTGTCCGGCAAAGTTTCGAGATTAAAAAGCGCATCGGTGTAGTACCGCAGGAAAATAATCTCGACCGGGACCTGACGGCCCGGGAAAATCTCACCATTTACTCCATGCTACACAATGTTGCCGACCGGCAGAGAAAAATCGAAGACTGCCTCAAGATGGTCAATCTGTGGGACAGACGCGACACGGTCGTATCCGGTTTTTCCGGAGGAATGCAGCGGCGGCTTCTGCTGGCGCGGGCCCTGTTGTCGCAGCCGTCGGTTCTTTTTCTGGACGAACCGTCAATTGGTCTGGACCCGCAGATCCGGCGGCAGATGTGGGATATGATCCGTAAAACAGGCATCTATGGCCAGACAGTCGTTCTGACCACTCATTATATTGAAGAGGCCGACGCTCTGTGCCGCCGTGTGGGCATAATGAGCCACGGGCAACTGATTGCCCTCGATACACCGGGAAATCTGAAAAACAGCATCGGCGAATATGTTGTTGAGTTCATTGACGCAGAAGGGAAGTTGCAGCAGCAAATCTGCCCAACGCGCGATGGCGCCAATAAAATCGCTGCGGGTTACACAGGGAATGTGATTATCCGGAAGACTAATCTGGAAGATGTTTTTATTCAATTGACGGGAGAACGCATCGAATGATCAACGCTGCCTGGTATCCGGTATTTTTAAAAGAAATGATCCATTTTCGTCGCAAGCTCTTCCGGCTCGGTTATCTTTTTTCGACAATGCTTGTGCCGATTATTTACCTTATCGCCTTCGGCTTCGGTCTGGGACGCAGTGTCAGAATAGGGGAAGGGGATTATCTGGCGTTTCTCATTCCGGGACTGGCCGCCATGAGTTCCATGAACAATTCCTACAACTGGGTTGCGGGCGCCCTGGCTATCGACCGGATCTATTTCAAGACTTTTCAGATTTTCGTACAGGCGCCGATTAAACCGTCCGCCGTCATGACCGGCGAGGTTCTGGCCGCCATGGTCCGGGGACTTTTTGCTTCCTTATTGATTGTTGCTGTCGGGTTTATCGCCAGTCCCGATTTCTTCCCCGGCCCGATATTTATCTTAACCTTATTTTTAAACAGTTTTCTCTTTGCCAATCTTGGTGTCATCGTCGGGATGCGAGCCAAGTCGCACGAAGATACAGCCACCTATTCCAATTTTCTGATTATGCCTATGGCCTTCTTCAGCGGGACGTTTTTCCCCATCGACAAAATACCTTTTATGTTCCAACCGGTGATCCAAATTCTACCCCTGACGCATGCCAATATCCTGATTCGGAAGGCAGTCATGGATACGGAAGCCTGGGTATCTCTGGGCGTTCTTGTGGTCTATGCCATAGGCCTTTTTATATATGGTTCCAGGTTGATAAGGAATTACAGCGAATGACCAAGCCGCATTCTTCGCCTAACTTTGTTGGCTGCGTCGTCGGCTTCCTCAACACCTCCCCCTTGTCCCCCTCAAGAGGGGGATAGGGGGAGGGTGCCTGCGGAGCCTCCTCCTTGCCGCCGCGTTATGCTTTGAATGCAACTTGTTATTACAAAAGGGATGATAAAAAATGAAATTATTCACTATCATGTGGTCTAGCTACCTGCCTCTGCTGAAGGAAGCGGCTGAAAAAATGCATCTTGACCTGCTGTCTTATTCCGGCAAACAGCTTAATTTGCATCCGGAAATGCTGGCCGCAGCAGAGCGGGACATGAAGACGGCGGACATCATTCTCCTTTACCGTACCAATGATGTCTTCTGGGAGGAAATCGAAAAGATTCTGGAAGAAGTACGCAGCCGTATTTCCGTTGTGGTCGTAGGTTCTGATCCCGCACATTGGGCAGGCTCCACGGTCAGCCCCGAGATTGTCGCTACAGTCTATAATTACATCCTCTTTAACGGCCGGGACAATATTGCCAATATGCTGCGGTTTCTCCTGCATCATCTCGCCGGTATGCCACTGACGTTTAATAAACCGGACGAAATTCCCTGGCAGGGCATTTACCATCCCCAAACAGACAAGGTGTTTTTCTCCGCCGCCGCATACCTTGCGGACTATCTGCCGAAATTTTCAGCGAAGCCACTGGCGACGGTGGGCCTGCTCTATTCGCGTTCCAGCTGGGTGACGCGCAATCTGGAGATCGAAAAGCAGTTGATCCGGATGCTGGAAGACCGGGGGATTGCCGTTATTCCTGTTTTCTTTTATTCCCTGAAGGATGAAAATCTGGGAAATTTAAGCGGCATAGAAGTAATTGAGAAGTTTCTGATGAAAGACGGCAGGCCTGTTGTTGACGGCATTATCAAATTGACCTCTTTCTTCCTGGGAACCTCGCGGGGCAATGAAATAAAAGGAGCAACGGCTTCATCCGGCGCGGCGCTCCTGAAGCAGCTCAACATTCCCCTTATCAATCCCGTCATTTCCTATTACAAGGATCGGGAACAGTGGCTGGCCGATCCGCAGGGGCTGGGAGCGCAGGTTGCCTGGAGCCTAGCCATGCCCGAGTTTGAGGGTGTAATTGAGCCGATGGTGATCGGCGCGGTAAGCGGGATCGGCACACCGGAGGAGGAACTTTACGAGCCGATTCGGGAAAGGATCGAGCGGCTGACGGAAAGAGCGGCGCACTGGATTTTATTGGCGCAGAAGCCCAATCGGGATAAGAAAGTAGCTTGTATTCTCCACAACAATCCCTGTGCTTCGGTGGAGGCGACCGTCGGCGCGGGAGCGCATCTGGACACCTTGGAAAGCGTTGTTGATATTCTGCAGCGGATGCAGCAGGAAGGCTACGATGTTTGTCCGCCGGAAAACGGCAAGGTGCTGATCAATGATATTATGCAGCGTAAAGCAGTTGCGGAGTTTCGCTGGACTACAGTGGAAGAGATTGTGGAAAAAGGGGGTACGCTGGATCTTGTTGATGCGGAAACCTATCTTTCCTGGTTTGCAGAACTTCCGGAACAGACGCAGCAAAGAATGAGCGGGGCCTGGGGGCAGCCTCCGGGAGAGGAAAAGGATGGCGTTCCGGCGGCCATGGTTTATGACGGCAGGATAGTGATCACCGGTGTGCGATACGGGAACGCCGTTGTCTGTGTGCAGCCGAAAAGAGGCTGCGCAGGAGCGCGGTGCGACGGCCAGGTCTGCAGGATTCTCCATGATCCCGATATTCCGCCGCCCCACCAGTATGTGGCGACCTACAAGTGGCTGTCCCGCAAATTCGGCGCGGATGCCGTCGTTCATGTGGGTACGCACGGGAACCTGGAATTTCTGCCGGGCAAAGCGACGGGGCTTTCCTCCGGCTGCTTCCCGGATATCGGCATTGATGCCATGCCCCATCTCTATATTTATAATGCGGACAACCCGCCGGAGGGGACGATTGCCAAGAGGCGCAGCAATGCCGTTCTGATCGACCACATGCAGACGGTGATGGTTCAAGGGGAACTCTACGGTGATCTGGAGCAGGTCGAAAGACTTCTTGATGAATATGAGAGATACAAAAACCTGGAACCGGCCAGGGCGCATACCATTGCCCATCTGATCGAAGATAAAATCAAGGGGCTCAATCTTCTGGACGGCACCGAAGAGTCGCTGCATGACAATTTCCACCGGCGCCTCGGAGATATCCATGACAAACTCAGCCTGCTTAAAAATACGTTCATTCCCCGGGGCATGCACATCTTCGGACGACTGCCGGAAAATGATAAGCTGGCGTCGTTCGTGTATGCAATCATGCGGTTTGAAAAGACACCCGATTCTCTGCGGCGTATTGTGGAAAGAGTCGCAGCTCGGGAAAGGAAACTCGAAGGCGAACAACTGGATGCTTTGGTGGAAGAAGTTGCCCGGGAGATTTGCACCGGTTACGTTCAAAACGGCGTCTCCCTGGAAAATTCTCTGGGCAGTCGATTTACTCTTCGCCCCGGTGATGTCGCGGCGTTGGCAGAGGTGGAAGTCAAAATCAATGATGTGTTGAGCAGCATCCGGGCCTCCGACGAAACCGGTTCACTGCTCAACGGACTGAACGGCGGCTACATTGAGCCGGGGCCTTCCGGGCTCATTACCCGCGGAAGAAGCGATATCCTGCCGACGGGCCGCAACTTTTATTCGCTCGATCCATTGAGAATCCCGACGCCGACGGCCTGGGAGATCGGGAAAATGCTGGCCCGCCAAACTCTGGAAAAGTATCGGGAGACGGAAGGACGCTGGCCGGAAAATATCGCTTTTCACTGGCAGTGCACCGACATAATGTGGTCCGACGGAGAAGGAATGGCCCAGATGATGTATCTATTGGGAGTCCGGCCGCTGTGGAAGAACAACGGCCGTCTGAGCGGTTTTGCAACTATACCGCTGACGGAACTGAACAGGCCGAGAATCGATATTACAGTCCGGGTATCCGGCATCACACGGGATAACTTTCCCGCATCAATCAGCCTGCTGGATGAAGCGGTGCAGGCGGTAGCCGCGCTCGATGAACCTCCGGAAATGAATTATATCCGGCGGCACACCAGGCAAAAACTTGACGGGAAAAACGATCCCTCCAAACAGGACATTCGCCAGGCCACTTACCGCATCTTTGCCAGTCAGCCGGGCACCTATCAGGCCGGCACCCAACTGGCTGTTTACGCTTCGGCCTGGAAGACCGAACAGGATCTGGCCGACGTTTTCCTTTACTGGAACGGTTATGCCTACGGCAAGGATGCCGCAGGCGTCCCGGCTCATCAGGAGCTCAAAACAAACCTGAAAACGGTGGATGCCTCTTTCAACAAAACAGTGACGGATGAATACGATCTGACGGGCTGCTGCTGCTATTTCGGGACGCACGGCGGCATGATCAACGCCGCCCGCGTAATATCCGGGAAAGATATTCAGAACTATTACGGTGATACGCGGGAGCCGGACAGAGTTTCCGTGCGGACGCTGACCGAGGAAATCAGGCGGGTTTCCCGAAGCAGGATACTCAATCCCCAATGGATCGACGGAATGAAACAGCACGGTTATAAAGGCGCGGGCGAGATCAGCAAGCGGGTAGGGCGGTTGTATGGCTGGCAGGCGACGGCAAAGGCCGTAGACGATTCGGTCTTCGATGACGTTGCCCGGACCTTTATGATGAATGAAGAAAACAAGCGTTTCTTTGAAGAGAACAATCCCTGGGCGCTGGAAGAAATTGCCCGCCGAATGCTCGAAGCGGCCCGCCGCGGGCTGTGGAATCCCGCGGCTGATGTTAAGGAAGCCCTGCAGCAGTTGTATGTCGAAATTGAGGGCTGGATCGAAGAGGCGATGGGAGATGTGAAAGGCGATTTCCAGGGCGGTGGTGTTGATATTGTTACGGCGGATGAAGTTGCGGGTTGGAAGAATAAAATGAAGGAGATTCTGGGATGATATTTCCGTTTACGGCTGTCGTGGGGCAGGAAGACATGAAGACTGGGTTGATCATCAATGTCATTGATCCGTCCATCGGCGGTCTTTTAATCAGAGGCGAAAAAGGAACAGCCAAGAGCACGGCGGTGCGGGCGCTGGCGGAATTGTTGCCGGAAATGGTGATGGTTAAAGGCTGCCCGTTTAACTGCGATCCGGACGGTATTTTGTGCGGCGGCTGTAAAGATACTCTGAAAAATGAAGAACACCTGCACAGGGAAAGAAAGAAAATGCGGGTTGTCGAACTGCCTCTCGGTATTACGGAAGACCGCCTGGTGGGTACCCTCGATATTGAACATGCCCTCAGAAAGGGAGAAAAACGCTTTGAACCCGGTATCCTGGCCGACGCCAACAGGAACTTTCTTTATGTCGACGAAGTAAACCTGCTGGAGGACCATATCGTCGATCTTTTGCTAGATTCTGCGGCTATGGGCGTCAACACCGTGGAAAGGGAAGGGGTATCCTTTACCCATCCGGCAAAATTTATCCTTGTCGGCACAATGAATCCTGAAGAGGGC
>DAOQVG010000027.1:0-11056 GCA_035341435.1 Smithellaceae bacterium | reverse complement strand
GCGCTTCCACGCCGACAATAGTGTAAAAGGCATTCAGTACACCTATTTACTTCCTTTACCCTTTTACACTATTGTCGGCGTGGAAGCGCTGCAGGGTGACAACGACATGCTGTTTGGTTCCGATGCGGCCAGTGGAATCCATGCCTATACGGCGTTTTTTAAAGCTTCCCTGGATATAGGCAACAACTCGACCATTCTTTTCGGTCCGTCGGTCGTTACAGGAAAAACAAAAACGGATACGGTCGCCGCCGATTCCGATTTTTCCGGAGATACAACTTTATACGGGCTGGAATTCACCTACAAGTGGCAACCATCCAAAGACCGCGGCTTTAAAATACAGAGCGAATATCTCTTGCGGACCCAGTCGGGAGATTTAACCGATGCCGGTTCAGGCCTGGGGCAAAGCCTCGAAAGAAGCCAGGATGGATTATATTTTCAAGGCATCTATAAACAGGCGGATTGGGAGTTCGGCGCCCGCTATGATATTCTCGGCCTCTTTAAGGACGATTATACCCTGGCCGGGGAAAAACAGGATTGGGGCCGCCGCCCCTGGCGGGCAAGCGGGATGATTAATTATAACTTCTCCGAATTCAGTCTCCTGCGGCTGCAATACAACCACGATGAATCGGATGTAACCGGAAAACCAAACGATGAGCTTTTTCTGCAATTTATCTTTACCATCGGCGCTCATCCCGCCCATAAGTTTTAAGGAGGTATCGTCATGAAAAAACTGTTAATATCTTTTCTCCTTGTTCTAACCCTCGCCGCTCCGGCTGTGGCCAAAATCAATGTTGTGGCTACACTGCCCTGGATTGGCAGCATTGCAGGAGATCTGGGAAAAGATAAAGTAAATATAAAAGTCCTCGTGAGACCCAGCCAGGATCCGCATCAGATAGAAGCCAAACCAAGCATGATTCTGGCGGCAAGAAACGCCGATCTCCTCATGTACAATGGTCTTGACCTCGAAATAGGCTTCCTGCCGATACTTCTTGAATCTTCACGAAACAACAGGATCCAGCCCGGAAAGTCCGGGAATCTGGACTGCTCGCAATTTATCAATGCCATTGAAAAACAGGAAACGGTGGACCGGAGCATGGGAGACGTGCATCCATTGGGCAATCCCCATTATCATCTTTCCGCCCGTAATATCATGCAGGTTGCCCGGGGAATGAGTCAGGCCTTAGCTAAATCAGATCCGGAAAATGCCTCCGTTTACAGAGCAAATCTGGCTTCCCTGGAAAGCAGGCTGCAAAAAAAACAAAACCAGTGGTCGAAAATACCGCTGAGAGGGAAAAAATATATAGCATATCATAAATTCTTTGAATATACGGCGCGAGACTATGGATTTCAGATAATTGATTATATTGAGGAAAAACCGGGCATACCGCCTTCGGCGCGCCATGTAAGCAAACTTCTTGCATCGGCGAAGAAATCCGGGGCCAGCGGCATTTTGACTACGGCGTATTACGGTAAAAAAGAAGTCCACGCCCTGGCCCAAAAGACCGGCCTTCGCAGCATCGTTGTTCCTCATGACGTCGGTTCAGCCGCCGGCATCAACGACTGGTTTTCTTTAATGGATGCGGTTCTGAAATCCCTGGAATAGAGAGGTTATTATGATGGAGGCGGCAGGCTTTTTACTTTACCCTTTTGCAGCGTGCATTATCCTGATTCTGATTCATACCTACTTCGGCATTCACATCCTGGAGCGGGGGATTATCTTTGTCGATCTTTCGCTGGCGCAGTTTGTCGGGGTCGGGATCGCCTGTTCTTTTCTCTACGGTCATGATGGTGCGGCCAGGTGTGTTCTCCCGATAGCTTTTGCCGTGCTGGGCGCCTTCATTCTTTCTCTTTCCCGCCTTATTGCCAGGCATACCAATATCGAAGCCTTTATCGGCGTTCTTTATATCTTTTCACTGGCCGCATGCATTCTTATTCTCGACCGGTCTCCGCATGGGATGGAGGAGTTCAAGGCAATTTTGAACGGCGACATTATCTGGATCAACGGCAGAGATATTTTCACTGCTTCCGTTTTGTACGCCGCCATCGGTATTTTTCACTTTATCTTCCGGGAAAGGTTTCTCAGCCTTTCCCGCGACGGAAAAGGCAGTTATTTCTGGGAATTTATCTTTTTCCTGAGCTTCGCGGTAGTGCTGACCAAATCAGTGCAGATGGCGGGAATTCTGCAGGTATTTGCTTTTCTGATAATACCGGCGCTGATCGGCAGACTGTTCACCAGAGAACCGCTCCGGATTCTAATCGGCGGCTGGCTGCTGGGCATCATTTCCAGTTTACTTGGATTATCGGCATCTTATAAGTGGGATCTGCCCGCCGCACCGCTGATTGTCGCCTCTCTGAGCTGCTTTTTCTTTATAATGCTGGCAGTGAAAGCAACGGCAGGGCCGGCGGAAAAAAATTAGAGCTTATTTTCTACAACTTTCGCTGCAGGATTTGTCTCCTGTCGCGCGCTGTGGTATGATCGGCGTCAATTAATGTCACAGTTTTAATCTGACGGATTGCAAATAAAAAAAGGAGATATGCAGATGAAAAGATCATGGATTTTGATGATGGCGGCGGTATTGACGATGCTGGTATTGACTATTGGCTGCGGTAAAAAAGAAGAGCACAAAGAGATAAAACCAGAGATGAAAGCGCCTGTAGCTCAGGAACTCTCGGCAACAATCGTGACTAAATCCGGCGATCAGACCGTATCAATGAAAATATATATGAAACCGGATAAATTCCGCACGGACAACGAAATGGCGGGAGCGTCCACCATCGTCAGAAAAGACCTCAACAAGGTCTGGACTATCATGACCGCCCAGAAGACTTATATGGAAATGGAGGGGATAACCGATGATCAAAACCTGCCGGCGACCGAAGAAAAAATCAAAGGAGAAGTCAGCCGTAAAGAAGTGGGCAGCGAAACCGTCAACGGTCATCCGGCAATAAAATATGAGATAACCGCCAAAATGGGTGACACAGTTATGCAGGTTTACCAGTGGTGGGCCAAGGACATCAACTTCCCGGTGAAGACGGCGGCGGTTGACGGCAGTTGGACCACGGAATACAAAGACATTAATGTCGGCAGCCAGGCGGACAGCCTTTTCGAAATTCCCGCCGGTTTCAAGAAAATGACCATTCCGGGAATGCCGGCGGGCATGAAGATTCCGGATATGAAGACTAAATAAAGATTTCTTAACAATATTAGTATTGACAAACGAACGGGAAAAACATAGCATAAAAAAAATTAATAAATTACAGGCGCTATGAACACAACGGCAATCCGACCCATTATAATTAGCAGCATTATAATTAGCCTCTCCACAGGAGGACTGGTCGTGGTGTAGTACACTGTATATACAAGGAAATTTAAAACCGCTGCCAGGAATCCTGGCGGCGGTTTTTTTTTGAAAGCGAGGAGAAAATGACAACAGATCAGGTTTTAATTTACGACACTACTTTGAGAGACGGCGCGCAGGGCGAGCAAATTAATTTTTCCGCAGAGGAAAAACTGCGCATTGCTCAGCGCTTCGATGAACTGCATTTCCATTACATCGAAGGCGGCTGGCCGGGGTCTAATCCCAAAGATCTCCGTTTCTTCGAGATGGCGCAAGATATCCATTTCAAGCATTCCCGTTTAACGGCATTCGGCAGCACCCGCAAACCGCATATCAAACCATCCGCATGCGCGAACCTGAACGCTCTGATCAAAGCCGGAACGCAGGCCGTCGCCATATTCGGCAAGTCATGGGATCTGCATGTCCACGAAATCCTCAAAATCGATCTGGAAGAAAATTTACGCATGGTCGGCGATTCCATCAATTATCTCAAAGACATGGGCAGGGAAGTGCTTTTTGATGCCGAACATTTTTTTGACGGTTACAAGAATAATCCCGGGTATGCCGACAAAGTAATTCAAACCGCCCTGGCTGCAGGCGCCGACATGATCATTCTTTGCGACACCAACGGCGGATCAATGCCCCATGAAATCAGTGCAATCATTAAAAAAGTCTCTTCTCATATTCCCCTGGGCATAACGGGCATTCATGCCCATAATGACTGCGGGCTGGCTGTGGCCAACTCCATCGCCGCCGTGCGGGAAGGAGTTAAAATGGTTCAGGGCACCGTCAACGGCTACGGAGAGAGATGCGGCAATGCCGATCTGATTCTGCTTGCCGGCAATCTGCAGCTGAAGATGGGGAAAAATTGTCTGCCGCCGGAGTCAATCCGTCAGTTGACCAACCTCTCCCACTATGTCAGTGATACCGCCAACGTACCGCCGTTGAACTCGCGTCCTTTTGTCGGGCGCAGCGCTTTTGCCCACAAAGGCGGCGTGCATGTCAGCGCCGTGGCAAAAAATTCTGCGGCCTACGAACATATGCAGCCGGAACTTGTCGGCAATCGCAGGCGGGTGCTCGTTTCCGATTTGGCCGGTAAAAGTAATGTTGAATATAAAGCCCGGGAACTGGGTATAAATCTGGCCCGAAACGCATCCTTGAGCAAAAAAATCGTCCATGAAGTCAAGCTGATGGAAGACCGGGGTTTTCAGTTTGATGCCGCCGACGGTTCTCTTTCCCTGCTGATTAAAAAGGCGATCGGTGAATTTGTCGACCCCTTTACACTGGAATGTTTCAGCGTGGTTACATCGCGCACTGAAAACAATCCCTGTCTGTCCCAGGCGACCATTAAAATTTCCGTCGACGGCGAAGAAGAATTAACCGCCGCCGAAGGAAACGGCCCGGTAAACGCACTGGATCATGCCCTGCGCAAAGCGCTGGTAAAATTTTACCCCCGGATCCGGGAAATGCACCTGGTTGATTTTAAAGTGCGTACACTGGAAGGGTCGGAAGGTACGGCGGCAAGGGTCCGTGTTCTGCTGGACTCCACCGACGGTGAGGAAGTATGGAGTACCATTGGAGTTTCGGAAAATATTATAGAGGCCAGCTGGCAGGCTCTGGTGGACAGCATTGAATATAAACTCAGCAAAGACAAGTCCACTCAGGATAAACTCCCAAAAGTGAACTTGCCGAAAATCGAATAATTAAATTTTTTTCGTGAAGCTTCAATTGCCATATTTTGCAATTCCTGATATAAAACTCGTTTGATAAATTACTTATCAGGAACCAGGCTCATGCTCTCGATTAACACCCAGAATCCGCAAATGCGGCTAATTAGAAAAGCCGTCGACGTATTGCGTAATGGCGGTGTTATAATTTATCCGACTGATACGGTTTATGGATTGGGCTGCAGCTTATCCAATAAAAAAGGTATTGAAAAAATTTACGAAATTAAAAGAAGAGATAAGAAAAAACCTCTTAGTTTCATCTGTTCTGACTTGAAACATATCAGCCAATACGCCAAAGTTACTGACTATGCTTACAAAACAATGAAACGTCTTTTGCCTGGTTCCTATACTTTCATTCTCGAAGCGTCGCGTCTGGTGCCGAAGATAATTTTGCCGAAAAGACCGACAACAGGAATCAGAGTACCCGATAATAATATTTGTCTGGCCCTGGTCAGTGAACTGGGGCAACCGATCATCAGCACGAGCGTGAAAACGGCGGAAGGTGAAGATATGGGAAGCCCCTATATAATTGAGGAACAATGGGGCAAACTGGTCGATCTCATAATCGACGGCGGCAACATCATCCCCGAACCTTCGAGCGTAATCAGCCTGGTTGATGACGAAATTGAAATTATAAGGATCGGAAAAGGCGACGTCAGTGCCTTTATATAAATAACGGCCCGACTGCTCAGCATTCCATTTTAAAATCAGCAATGATAGCAAGGCAATAAGAATAAGGCACAGGGGCATACGCGGAGATCGCCCCCGAAGCCGATTCCGAGCCGGCAAAGACAGAGCTTGATTTAGAACCGGAATCAGAAGAGCAGAGTCTGTAAAAAATCCGGCTGCGCGACGACGCACCTGACTGCAGACAGGCCAAGAAGGACATTTATGAAACATACAATGCTTATTAATGCTGTTCACAAGGAACAGAAGCGGATGGCCACCGTCGATGAAAAAGGGAAACTCATCGAATTCAATATTGAAATGTCGATGAAAGACCGCATTACGGGAAACATTTACAAAGGTAAAGTTCTAAAAGTTGAAAGGGGTCTGCAGGCGGCTTTTGTTGATTATGGAAGCGGCAAGGACGGTTTTCTCCCCCTGCGCGACGTCAATCGCGAATACTTGACCGAGCAGGAAAACGGCCAGGGCAACGGTAAACCGGTGCTCAAAGTTGGACAGGAACTGCTGGTTCAGGCTGTGCGGGAAGTTACCGGCAACAAAGGCGCTCTTTTAACTTCCTATATTTCCCTGCCCGGCAGGTACCTTGTCCTGATGCCCAACAAGCCCGGCAGCGGCATATCACGCAAGATTGAAAACGAAGAAGAGCGTCAGAAAATCAAAAATCTGATGGGGCAGATTAAGATCCCGGACAACATGGGATTTATTGTCCGGACCGCCGGCATCAACAGGACCAAACCGGAAATTTACCGCGACTATCAGCATCTGATGCGCCTTTGGAAAGAAATTGTAAAAAAAGCCGATAGCCTCGTTGGTCCGATAATTGTTTATCAGGAAACAGACTTCGGTGTTCGCTCGCTGCGCGACTATCTGACCCCGGAAATTGAAGAAATTCTGGTCGACGACTGCGATACGTACCGCAAGATGCGCGCTTACATGAAGGCAGCCGTGCCCCGCAATGTAAAAATAGTCGTCCACTATAAGGAAAAGACCCCTCTTTTTGAGCGCTTCGGGCTCGAAGAACAGATAGGCATTATTTATCAGGAGCGTGTTGATCTTAAATCCGGCGGCTATATTATCATTAATCCCACCGAAGCAATGATTACCATCGATGTCAACTCCGGGCGCGGCTCGAACAAACGTAATATTGAGGAAACTGCTTTTAAAACGAATTTGCTCGCCTGCGAAGAAATTGCCCGTCAATTGCGGCTGCGCGACCTGGGCGGACTTATCGTCATCGATTTCATCGACATGATGGAAAAGAAGAATGTGGCGGAAGTGGAAAAGGCCTTTAAGAAGGCATTGAGCCTGGACCGGGCCAGAATCCAGCTTTCCCGCATTTCGAAGTTTGGTCTTCTGGAATTGTCACGGCAGAAGAAACAGCCGACCATTCAGGAAATCAGCTATACGACCTGTCCCTATTGCAGCGGCAGCGGTTTCCGGCCCTCGCTGGAATACGCGGCATTAAGCGCCTTCCGGAAAATCGAATCAGAAGCAGTCAAAGGAAATTATTCCGATCTCAGAGTTACCCTTCCCCACGAAATTGCCAATTATATCCTCAATCAGAAAAAAGCCGAGCTCTTAAAAATGGAATCTGCCTTCGGGTTGGCTCTGCATATTTTTGGCAGTGGAAAGATGCCCTGGGATAAACTGGAAATGCAGTATACCCTGAAAGAAAAGGAGCCACCTGAACCGGCATCCCAGGAGGAAGCAGCACCGGCGGCGCCGGGAGAAACACCGGTGGAGACGCCGTCGGACACGCCGGCACAGGAAAATCAGACCGGAGGAGAAACTCCGGCAGCTAAAAAACGCCGCCGACGCCCACGCCGGCGCAAACCGGCGGAGACGCGGCAGGAAAGCAACACCGCCGATGATTCTGCAACCCCGGTTACGGTTTCGGAAACAACGGAGCAAACGAAAAGCGATTTGCCGGAAAACAGTGCCGCCGAATCATCCTTGCCGGCGGATGCGGCATCCGCACCTGCTGCCCAGCCGGTGGAATCTAAACCGCTGTTGATAACGCCGGCAGATCCGCCGATACCGGGTACACCACCGCCGGAATCAACTGAACCGGCCGCACCCAAAGCCGGAAGATCGGGGAGACCCAGGTTCAATCGTAAAAAGACTCATCCTGAAAAGTAATTTCATTGCTGACAGTTTAAGGGGAGGTTATCATGTTTTACAAACAGGACGATTCCGGCTACAAACAAGCGGTACCCGGCGTATGGATGAAAACCCTGGTTTACGGAGAAAAAACTCTCTTTACAGAGTTCAAACTGGAAGCGGGCTTTACATTGCCAAGGCATGCGCATGAACATGAACAGACCGGTTATCTGGTAGCGGGGGAAATTAAACTTACCATCGGCAAGACAACCCACGACGTTTTGCCCGGCGACAGCTGGTGCATCCCCGGTTCAGTTGAGCATGAAGCTCAAATAATTGCCGATTCCGTGGCTATTGAAGTATTTTCTCCCGTGAGAAAGGATTATTTGCCGCAACCAGAAAAATAACAATTTTCCTATATGGTTGCGGCCAGACCGTATATATCTACCCGGCAATATTCTTTAAATCCCGCCTGCCGATAAACCCCCAAACCGTCGGGCGACGACTGTAAAGTGGCGAAGCGCAGTCCGGCCCGCCGGGCATATCGCAGAGTTGCCTGCACCAGAGACAGGCCGATTCCCTTTCTTCTGTCTTCAGCCAGCGTGCAAACAAAATAAATACCGCCTGTGTCTTTGTGCAGGAACAATAACGATGTCGCCGCCGGTTTATCATTCCAGAAGGCCAGAAAATATTTTTGCGGCGAGTCAGGGTTCAAATTGAATGTATGAACAAACCGATTATATTGCTGTCTTGTCTCCGGAGGAAAATCAAAACCGGCAAATGATACCTCCTCCCATAAAGCCAGATTTTCTCTATCTCCGACCTGTATGATCTGCAGCCTGTTATCAGACTGTTCTGCGTATGAGGCGGTTAAAACCGTAAAAAGAGACGGAATGCGGTCAACAACGGCGAATCCCTCCGCTTGCAGTATTTCCGCGGTCAAAGGCGATCGGGCACGGGGAAACACCCACCACCAGAAAGGCAGACCGTTTTCCCGGAAATTATTTTTAATGATCGAAATCGTTTTACTGTCGGCCGCCGTCAAAGGTTTTTCATTCCAGACCATGTTGAGATCGGCGGACGCAATATCCGTTCTCATAGCCCAGATTGGACCGCTGTTGTAAGTTGATGAATTAAGAGCACCCCAGCAGCGGCAGTTGGCAAAAAAAGTTTCTTCGATAGATTTGATTATATTCACGATCTGCCGGATATTAGAAATAATTTATCTTCTTGTCGCCCCGGTGGGATAATTTTGGAAATTAGTCTTAATTTTGGGATTTTCGAAATCTTCCTGGGTCATTTTGGAAATCGTTTCCGCCGCCATGATATCCAGCTTTAGTCTCTTGATTTTAGCATCATAGGAAGGCAGCGCTTTCTTATAGCGTTGTCTTTGCGCGACTTCCATAAACGGCTGGTCTTTGAGCTGCTTCAACATGGAATCTCTGGTCGCAATAGTTTCCGCCAGGATTTGCTTTAATTGAGTGATCCGGTCACCGACATCTTTATGTTCAATTGTATTGGGTTTAACCAGGTCCTGTTCAATTTTTGCCTGTGATATTTCCGGTCCCGCCTTGGGCATTGATGGTTTGCCAAAGACCGCCGGGTTTACGGCTTTGGGATCAAACGGTTTCTGCCGAGAAGGAGAAGGAGGAAAAGAAGCGGGAGACGAAAACTCTTCGACGGCGGGCGTCGGCTGCTCTTCTTTCGGTTTAAGCTGTGATTTCAGGCAGACGTCGATAACGAAGGTGCCTTTTTCCGTCTGAAAGGGCAGAACAATACTGGGGCCGGAAACGATATGGCGCACCATGTGTTGTTTGCCGTAAACAATCGTCGGAATGGCTGCAAAGACCTTCAGATCATCCTTTTCCATTAATTTTCTGGCGGCTCCGGAAATAATGTTGGTCAGCTCGCCGGCTGTATCCAGAACCTCCTTATTCATTTCCGTATGATTTTCACCGAGCATATTGTTGGCAACATAAATAATGCATTCTTCACTGAAAGAGAGGGCAAGTGATCCAATGGCGTCTCCCGTCATACCGATTATTCCGGAAACATCGCCGCAGGCGGTATCATTGGTCTTCACGTATGGTTTGCCGGCCACGGGTTTTATACAGGCCATTTTTTCCAGTACTTCGAGAGTACCGTTCAAAAAAGGATTGATGAATTTGACATCCATAATAAAAAGCAAGTCCCCGTTAATACCATCTTGATATTGTTTAGACAGGCGGCGGCATTCAGGCGCTGCGGGAAAGTCTTGTCCAACTGCAGCTATTCCATTGCTCGTCAATGTTTTCTTCAGTCTTAACTGACGGATGCAATCCACATTTAACTGCAAAGTATCGATGAAACGCCAGAGAACCGGTCAATTCGGGATGAAATACGGTTACCAGAATATTTGTACTTTCCGCCGCAGCAATGTAATCGTCAATTTCCAGCAATACCTTAACATCTTTTCCGGTTTTCCATATTTTAGGTGCGCGAATAAAAGTCAGGGGAACCGGATCGTCCGCCACCTGCGGAATCCGCGCCTCGATCTGGAAGCTGTCCAGTTGACTGCCGAAACTGTTGCGCTCTATTTCAATATCAATCAATCCCAGACAGGAATCTTCACCGACAACATGCTCGGCCAGCAATATGGCCCCGGCGCAGGTGCCCCAAATTTTCATTCCCCGCGCATAGGCTTTTAACAGGGGCTCCTTGATCTTGAAAATATTGATTAAGCGGGTCATGCAGGAACTTTCACCACCGGGAATAATCAGACCCGCTAAATTATGAAAATCAGATACTTGCTTGACTCTTCCGGCGTCGATTCCCAGGCGCTGCAGGTGGTCGAGATGCTCACAGACTCCGCCCTGTAAATCAAGGACGCCAATAACACCGGCCTTTTTTTTCTTCTTACTGTTCATTATATCGTGTTCTCGTGGAAGTGCCGCCATTTTTATTCCACTTCGGAATTACCACCCGCGCTTCGCCAGGATCTGCTCTTCCGGAATTTGCGCTATCTCCAGGCCGGGCATAGCTTCTCCCAATCCCATCGATGCCTCCAATATTTTCTTGGGATCATTGAAATAAGCAGTCGCTTTGACGATAGCGGCAGCGCGTACCCGGGGATCCGCCGATTTGAAGATGCCTGATCCGACAAAAACCCCGTCACAGCCTAGCTGCATCATCAGAGCGGCGTCGGCGGGAGTGGCAATGCCGCCG
>DAOQVG010000026.1:0-11085 GCA_035341435.1 Smithellaceae bacterium | reverse complement strand
TTTTCAGCGATGACGGTGGCCGTGCCGGCAAACCCGCTGATATAAGCCGCGCGGGCGGCCAGGATGCCGGCTTCCGCGCCGTGGGTGCGCCGCAGCCCGAAATCGACCAGTCCTTTCCCTCCGGCGGCCAGAACGCAGCGCGCCGCCTTGCTGGCAATCGTTGTTTCAAAATGAAGAAAGTTCATCACGCGGGTTTCCACAAGCTGCGCCACGGGCAAAGGGGCGACAATGCGGATCAACGGCTCATTGGCGAAACATACGGTTCCTTCCGGCAGGGCATAGACATCTCCGTAAAAGCGGCAGGTGGAAAGGTAGTCGAGCAGCTTCGGGGAGAATCTTTTCGTCTGGGCCAAATAGTCGATCTCCCCAGGGGAAAACTCGAAGTTTTCCAAAAAGGAAAGAACGGAGTCCAGACCGGCGGCAATCAGAAAGCCGCGGTTTTCCGGCAGCTTACGGACATAAAACTCGAAGACGGCCGTCTTGTCCATGCCGTTTTGCAGATAGGTTTCCAGCATGGTGAACTGATACAAGTCGGTTAAAAGAGGACTGGTCAGTGGATTTATCATCGATTGCTTTTCCTTGTAGATATGGATTTTTACGAGGCCGCCAGCAGCAATCCTTTGAGGTATCTTCCTTCCGGATGCCCCAGGGCGACAGGGTGGTCGGGGCCTGCTTCCAGCCGGGCCAGCACCCGCAGATTAACTCCGGTGTCTTGAGCCGCGCCGCCGACAATCCTGCAGAAAAGATCTTCTTCTATAAAATTGGAGCAGGAAAAAGTCGCCAGTACGCCCCCGGGAACAAGCCTTTTGATCGCCTGCAAATTTATTTCCTTGTAGCCGCGGGAAGCTTTGGCAACGTCTCTTTTACTTTTGGCGAACGCCGGGGGATCAAGAATGATGAGATCAAAATTTTCCTGAGTGTTGCGCAGATAAGTAAAGACATCAGTTTCGATTACCGGATGCACCTCACTGGAATGCCCGTTGCACTGCAAATTCTGCCGGGCGGCGGTGCAGGCGGTTTTCGATATGTCCAGCGAGACGACGCGCCTGGCTCCAGCGGCGGCGCAATAAACGGAAAAAGCGCCGGTGTAGGCAAAACAATTGAGCACATGGGCATCGCGGCTCAACGCCCTGATCTTTTCCCTGTTGAGACGCTGATCGAGGAAGAAGCCGGTTTTTTGTCCGCCGATAAAATCAACGAAAAATTCGAGTCCGTTTTCTTTAATGGCGACCGGATTTGCTGCAGCATCGCCCAGCAGAAAAGAGTCGTGATTCTCCAGGCCTTCCAGCGAGCGTGATCTGCCCCGGCTTTGTTCATAAATTGCCTGCGGTTGGAATCGGCCGGCCAGTTCATCGACAATGTGCTTTTTCTGCTTTTCCATTCCGGCCGTCGTAACGGAAAGAACGAGTATCGAATTGTAGACATCAACAATCAGGCCGGGAAAACCGTCGCCTTCGGCGTTAATCAGACGATAAGCATTTGTCCGGTCATTAATAATCTTTCGACGCAAAGCGCAGGCCGTTTCCAGGCGCCGGCGCCAGAAATCGGATGAAATGACCGTCTCCGTATGCGACGTCAAAAAGCGAAAGGCTATATCCGTGTGGGGATTGAAGAATCCTAAGGCCACCGGCTTGCCGGCGGCATTTTTCGCCAGAACAACGTCGCCCGCAGCAGGCTTTCCCTCTACTGCATCAATTGCTCCGGAAAAGACCCACGGGTGCCCGTGCAGCAGCGCCGCGTCCCGCCCTTTTTTCAATCTTATTGCCGGATAAGTAAATTTCGCCATGGAAATTTTCCTATCGCTTATTGTGTGAATTTGCAAGTTATTCCGATTTATTTACAGTCCGGTGTCGTCAGGGCATCAAGAATTTCCTGCATGATGCGGGCTGTCGGACTTCCGGCAAAGTGCTGAATGAACGCCTGGCCTGCGTCGCCCGCGTGGGCGATGGCCGGGTCCAGAGGAATTGCTCCTAAAAACGGTACATTCATATCCGCTGCTGTTTTCTTTCCGCCGCCCGCCGAAAATATTTGTGTGATCTTGCCGCATTGCGGGCAAATCAAGCCGCTCATGTTTTCCACAACACCCAGCACCGGTATGGATAACTGCCGGCAAAAGCTGATGGACCGGCGCACGTCCGCCGCCGACTTCCGGGGGGTGGTGACGATTACGGCGCCGTCCAGCGGCTGAACCAGCCGGCAGAACGAGAGCAGTTCATCGCCGGTTCCGGGAGGAGCATCCGCAATGAGGTAATCCAGATCGCCCCACTCCACATCTGCCAGAAACTGCCTGATTATGCTTCTTTGCATCGGTCCGCGCCAGATAAGCGCTTCCTCCTGATTTTGCACAAGGAAACCGGAAGACATGATCTTCATGCCTTCCAGCTCCACCGGCTGCAACCCGTCGGAGCCGCCCTTAAGCGAAGCGTTTTCCAAACCCAGCATGGCGGGAATAGTGGGACCGGAAATATCGACGTCGAGCAATCCGACGCGCCGGCCGGAAAGCATGAGTGCTGCGGCCAGATTGACCGCGACCATACTTTTACCGACGCCGCCCTTGCCCGAAAGTATGACGATTTTGTGTTTGATCCGGCAGAGTCTCGCCTGCAGACGGCGGCGATCAAGGAAATCTTTCCGGCTTTCTCCTTCGCGCCGCTTTGCCGCTGAACAACCGGTGTCGCCGCAGGAATCACAGGCGCTGCTGCCTTTTACTTCCGTGTTCTGCCGGACTTCTTGCCGGGAAAGATAGTCATCGCAGGCCGCCGCCAGTGTGTTTGCCGCCAGAAGAGCGCAGTGATGATGATCATCAGGCAGCCCGCCCAGCGCGTCCAATATACTTTTCTGATCAATAGCCCGGACTTCTTCAATAGTTTTGCCCCCGGCTAGGCACGTCGTCATGCTGCCGCAGGCAAGCAGATAATCGCAGCCGGTGCTGACAAAGGATATCTTCTGAATTATTCCCGAATCGGCCAGCAGCCAGAATTCCATCGTGTCGTCATGGGCATCCGTGATCTTCGCGTATCCATTGAAGGTGTCGATCTGCCCCGTGTTGCGGGGGTCGTTGGCGTGGCGGCGCGCCTTCAGATAGAATTGATCGATATTAAACATATCCATAACTGTTGCTTTATTCTATTGATTTCGAAATGGAATTACTCAGCCTTCATGGCAGCCGTGCTCATGCTGCGCGCAGGAGACGCCGGAGTCGCTGAGGCTGCCGGCAAGCCAGTTCCGGGCGACATCTTTGACATTGCCTGAACAGCCGCGTAAAACCTGAATGCCGTTCATCGCCAGCACATTGACGGCTCCCTGGCCCATATTTCCGGCCAGCATGTATTTAACACCGATCTGCGCCAGCGTCTGCGCGATGTTGGATTTACAGCCGCATCCCGCCGGGGAGGCAATAATTTCCTCGGCGAGGATATTTTTTTGGTCGTCAACGGTAAATACTGTAAAATATTCACAGTGTCCAAAATGTTCGTCTACCTGGTTCTGATATGATGGTAATGCGATTTTCATAATACTCTCCTTTTTTTTGATACTAAAACTTTTTCAAACCGGCATTTGACAATGCGGGCATGTTTTCATATTTTGTTGTTCCTGATCAACTGCAAATTCCCGCCGGCAGTTCCGGCAGGTGACAAATGTCGTTTTTTTAACGGCGACATCGCCCCCTTTTATCTTCAGAGCCTTGCCGTTGATGAGCACATCGGCTATTTTCCGGTGAGCCTCCGCAATGATGCGGCCGAATGTCTGACGGGAAATATTCATGTGGAGGGCGGCCTGCTCCTGGTACAATCCTTCGAAATCAGCCAGACGCACGGCTTCGTATTCATCCAGGGAAAGAACCACTTCCTGCAGCTGGGAAGAAGGAATCCCTCTGGGCTTAAAATAATTTTTATCCGGCATACAACCGACCTGCCGGCAGCACTTGGGTCTGGGCATTGTTCTTTTTTCCGATCTTGGATCTGTATTTTTATAAGCATATGCTCATAACTCTGTCAAGCGTATTTTTGATATGCTGATGGACACTTTAGTCGTTTTATGCAATAAAAACCAGATTACAAGGAGGCTTACCATGATCGATGAATGGCTCAACGAAATAAAAAAAACAAGCGATCCCGAATCACTGGGCATGATCCTCGTTCACAACGGCGTCGTGCGCGGCACCGCCAAAGACGGGAAGCCCGTAAAGGCGATGCAGCTGTCCTATAATCAGGATGATCTGGATAAATGCGTCGGCAGGCTCGAAAAGCGGGAGGGAATAACCGCGATTCGCGTATGGATAAATCACGGTGCGCTGAATATCGGCGACGACATCATGTATGTTCTTGTGGCCGGAAGATTCCGCACCGATGTTTTGCCCGTCTTTCAGGAACTCATTGCAACGATTAAAGGCGAGATCGTCAACGAAAAGGAAATTGCCGATTAAATTGAATTATTTCAAGTAAACAGGTTCGCCGACAATCATAAATCTGCCTTTTCGAAGTTCACTAATAATTTGATCAAGCGAGGTCTCTTCGTCATCAAAGGTAATTACCAGGAGATTGTGCGCCCGGTTTTCATATTTTTTAATACCATCATTTTTTTTCAGGATAGAACCTATCCGGGAGTTGGAGCTTCAGGATGAACAGCCGGGAACGTTCAACTGCACCCTTTTCTCAGCCGCCGATGCAGAAAAACTGCATGCGGCGATGAAACTCACAACTAAAAAAAAGCTCAATATTTTTTTAGACATCTTCTTTTTTATAACCCTTACTTTTCATCTAAGCTACACGCCCCCGCTGTTGCCGGCGTATAATCTTCGTTGTCTATTCCCGGCAGGATTCCGGCCGGACCAGCAGCACCGGTATACGCGAACTGTGCAGCACCTCCAGCGCCACGCTGCCGAACATCATTTTTTTCAGTCCGGTATAACCGTGGGTGGAAATAATGATCAGATCTATGCCGTTGTCCTGAGCGTATTCGGCAATCGTCTCCGCAGGCCGGCTGCCCGTCAGCATCTCCGTCTTTACGGCAATGCCTTCGGAAGCCAGTTTGGACTGCAAATGGTCAAGGTACTTAATAGAGCTTTGCCGAATTCTTTCCTTTGTCGCCTTGTAATCACCGTAGGTGAACAAATCCTTTTCTTCGGGCAGCGGAAAATACGGGTAGAAAACGTTGACGAGAATCACCTCTCCTGTAAAATTCTCTTTTACCAGATCTTTAACGTGCGGCAGCACGCATTCCGCTAATTCTGAACCGTCAAGGGGAACCAGTACCTTGCGATACATGACAGACACCTCCTGTTTTTGTATGTGCCAAAAACGCCTTTTGATCTTTACCTGCTGTATTCGTCGTTACATTTTAAATAATTCTAGCACGATTTTACCGGGAACGATAGAAGGTAACGCAAAGATCATTTCCTTTTTTCTTAATTATTTGCCGTGAGCCGGAGGCCGAAGAGCACTATACTCCCGATGATGAACGTCGATACGACGATTATGCCGATCACATGAACCATGATGCGGCCCATATGAGGGCGCATAAAAACCATGCAATGCCGGGCGTCGGATGGTTTCTCCCCTCCCAGACCATGAATATGAAACACATAGCGGCCGGGTTGCGTTATTTTGTAGACTCTCAACTCCATTCTTGCCTTGGTAAAACCTGTCGTAGTTGCCCGAAGCAGAGCGGGGCGGCTCTTCGCCTCCATTCCGTCAGGCCCTCTCATCTCGTACTTCAGTTTGGCAAAACGCCGGCTGAACAGCGGCCCTTCCATGGCGAGGATCACCGTGCCGGTCCCGGTGAATTCAATATCCTGCCGCTCTTGAAGCGGAACACTGAAGAGCCGCGCCTCCTTCAGGATGCGAAGTATTCCCATGATGCACCTGATGAGCAGCAACACGGAAAAGACAAAGGCCGGAATTGATAACCAGATGCCGTGTTCGAAGATAAAAGACAGCAATTCCATGTTATTTCCCTCATTCTGCAGCCGTTAACCGTATGAATGGAAATGTCATATAAAATGACTACTTCCTGCCGAGTCGAAACCAGACCACGGCGTCGACAGGGACCTTTCCCGGCAGCATCTTCCCCTTATACAAGGGCACGTCACTGAAACGCCCCACGCACACCTTTTCCAGCGTCACCGAGACAATTTTGTAACCGCTGTTTTCCAGAGCTTCTTCGAACTGACCGGTCACTTCCCTGTTGGAGAGTATGGTGCGGACATACTTATAGAGATACATGGAAACGGGCTTTCCCCTCCTCCTGTCCCACCGCGGATCTTGATAAGCGGCAGTCGCCACGTACTCGCACAACCACGGATAGTCATTCAGGCGGCCGAGAAACAACGATGTGTAAGGCCCCGCAGGCTTTGGCAAAGCGGTCCGGGAAAAAACCGACTTCAGGATTGTCTGCATCTTCTCTTTCGTGGCGTAGCACCGGGGAGGGCCGGGATGAACACGGAGTCGCAGAATTTGCGCTTCATCATCAGCTTCCACACGAAGAGAGCAGTTTTCATCACCCAGAGAAAGCAGCAGCCGCTCCTGATAGGCGCCGCCCGCAGCGGGCAGGGCGAAAAACAGCATTACAGCGAAGATGTAAAGTAAAGAACTCTTCATTGAATTAACACCATTTAAGAATTTTGATTTACGGGATTGTTGTGCTGAATAATCAGGTAACTCTTTTGGCAGAATATGTAAAGGGAAGAAACCAGCATGGTATACCATACCCACACCCCAAATTCCCTTGACATGAGAAAACAGCCTCTCTATACTCTGAGCTGTAAAAAAGCAATGTCTTATCAATTAATAATCTAATAATCGTTCTACAGGCTCTGAATGAAACGCTCCAACAAGAGACTTCTGGCACTGGTGCTGGCCTTTGTGGTGGTGTTGGTGGTTGCCGCCTTGCTCTACATGGCGGGCATGAGCCAACTGGAGGGCAAGCCGCGGGGTTTCTGGCAAGCGCTCGAGTGGGCGTCCGAAACCTTGTCCACCACGGGCTACGGGTCGGATGCCACGTGGCACCACCCGCTGATGGTCACATTGGTGGTCCTGGTCCAGTTTTTCGGCGTGTTTCTGGTATTCCTGATTTTTCCGATCTATCTGATCCCGTTTCTCGAGGAACGTTTCGAAACCCGCCTGCCGACCGACTGCGCCAACGCCCGCCAGCACGTCTTGATCTATCGCAACGGCCCGGCGGTGGCGTCGCTGATCGACGAACTGAAGCAGTTGTCGGTAACTCCGATCATCATCGAGGAGGATGAGGCGGAGGCGCGACGGGTGCAGGAGGCCGGTCACCGTGTTGTCTACGGCAATCTCGAAGGCAAGGTGATGACCCGCGTCGCCCTCGCAGACTGTCGTGCCCTGATTCTTAACGACAGCGACCAACGCAATGCCGCGGTCGCCATCACCGCGCGCCAGCTCGGCTTCAGCGGCGACATCCTTGGCCTGGTGGAAAATCCGCTTCACCGCCAGCCGACGATCCTCGCCGGAGCCACGGCTGCCTATACCCCGCGGCATGTTTTAGGAGCGGCTCTCGCCGCCCGCGCCAGCCGCAAGGTCAGCCCGGCGGTGGCCGGCGAACAGTACCTGGGCACCAACCTGCAAGTGAGTGAAGTGCGCGTCCATGCCGGCAGCGTGCTTGCCGGCCGCACGATCGGTGAATGCGAACTCGCTCACGAAACCGGCGTCACCGTTATCGGGCAATGGTTCAACGGTCGCCTTGATGTGTCGCCGCGCTCCGACACCCGGATCGAAGCAGGCGGGATCCTGCTGTTGGTCGGCAGTGCCGAGAACATCGGGCGCTTCACCGAGACCTGCTCCGGCACCACCAAGCTGAAACACCACGGCCCGTTCATCGTCGCGGGCTACGGCGAGGTGGGCGGCAAGGTAGTGGAACTGCTGCACGACGCCGGCGAGGAAACGCGCGTCATATCGCTGCACCCCGTGCCCGGCGTGCAGATCGTGGGAAATGTACTGGATACGAAGCTGTTGATCGAGGCCGGGGTGGAGGAGGCACAGGCAGTGATCCTTGCCCTGCACGATGATTCGACCACGCTCTTTGCCACTGTGATCCTGAAGGACCTGGCGCCGCATGTGCCCGTGATCGCGCGCGTGGACCGTCAGGAAAACGTCGAACGCATCCATGTGGCCGGCGTTGATTTCGCATTGTCGATCAGTCAGGTGACCGGCCAGATCCTTGCCCGAAGGCTGTTAGGCAAGGCGGCGGTGTCGCTTGACCAGGGTTTGAAAGTATCTCTGGTGGCTTCACCGGAACTGGTCGGAAAAAATCCCGCCGACCTGCGGATCCGCGAGCGCACCGGATGCTCGGTAGTGGCGGTGGAACGGGGCGAGGACGTGCTGGTGCGTTTCGACGGCGATTTCCGCTTTTCACCCGAAGACTCGATCTACATATGCGGCAGTGAAGCCGCGATCCGCAAGTTCACCGCAGAGTTTCCGCCCGAATGAAATAAGGGTTACGTCCCGGGAATAAATACGCCGGTATGGGCGACGCTGGGCGGGATGGGCTCGCTGGACGCAAATAAAAAGGAGGAGGAGAAAATGAAGAAAAAGAAGTTACAAGGGACAATAGTTTCGAGTCAGAAAGACAGGGCCATCGTGAGGGATGCATGCATTTTCAATTTAATGGCGATAAACGCCGAACTAAGCAACTTGTTTAGGAAGGAGAGATAAAATGAAAAAATCAATTGCAATGTATGTAAGGTTATCTGGGACATCTCGAATGAACGCAAGAAAGATTATGAGGGCTGTTCAAAACGTAAAGATTATTCTTGTCTCTCTTGCAATTATCTTTGTACTCAGCAGCTCCGCTTTTGCTGGTTACATCTACGACGGTTACGAATATTCGCTCACTAATAATGCCTATGCGCCCACAGCAAACTGGGCTGAGGCGGTGGCGTCGGAGTTTGGACCTACTGCACAGGTTGTTGATTGGAATATTATCACAGCAGAGTTCGGTGGTTCTGTCGATTCCTTGCGTAGTTTCCTTGATGGCATTGGTGTGATGGATGTTAACAACGCTCCGGGAGTTACCTGTAACGGCAGTCAGACCTGGGATGGAACACGGAGTTATGGCATTAACCGAGCCGAAGGGATCGTTCCGTCTGGCTACCTTATTCATGACCAGATTCAAAACTATTGGCTACTTCTGGGTTCCTGGCCTGCCGACCGGCAGCTAGTTGCATCAGTCCCCGTACCTACCTCCTCAGTCCCTGAACCTGCCACCGTGCTTCTTTTCGGCACTGGCATAGCGGCTTTGGCGGGAACCAGACTCAGAAGAAAGAAACAGTAATCAACCAACGGCAGGGCCATTATGGATCCGCTTTTTCAAAATGAATGGCAAAATCACTGAAACAGGCACTGGGGTGGACGGCGGGGAAGAGTGCATTGGCGCGGCGCGGCAAGCCCCCTGGCCCGCCGCCACTCAGTTCATCGTTCCACCCCCGCTCCAGAAACTGTGTCGCAATGTCATTGCGAGCGAGTGCAATGAGCGAAGCTATCTCGTAAGATCTCGAAAATATTAGATTGCCACAACGTCTGAGAGGCGTTTCGCAATGACAAACAGTTATTATGACCCAGTCTCCCCCTCCGGGGGGAATGCGGCACCGCATTAGGCAAACAATTTGGGAGGTATGGGTTCATGGAAACGATGCAAATCAGCAAAGCGTTTACACTGATAGAACCAGGTCCGGTTGTCTTTGTTACGACAAATGATGGGAAGAAGAACAATATAATGACGATCTCCTGGACTATGGTGGTGGACTTTACGCCGGAGTTCGCCATAACCACCGGACCATGGAACTATTCTTTTGCCGCACTGCGGAAATCGAAGGAATGTGTAATTGCAATTCCCACTGTTGATATCCTTGATAAGGTCGTTGGAGTGGGAACATGTTCCGGCGCCGACACGAACAAATTTGAAAAGTTCGAATTGACTCCTGTGCAGGGGAAATATGTCCGGTCGCCCTTGATCAAAGAGTGCCTCGCGAATATCGAATGCAAAGTTATCGATATAGTCGAAAAGCACAATATCGTTGTCCTTGAAGGCCTTGCTGCGTATATCGACAATTCACGAAAAGAGAAGCGGACCGTTCATGCCGTCGGCGATGGAACGTTTGTAGTGGACGGGCGCAAATTGAATCGCCGGGAAATGATGTTGTCAAAACTTCCGGAAGGTGTCTAACTTGTACCCTTACCAGACTTCATTTTACTTTACTTAAGCTATGAACGAATTACAAAACGGACAACTTAAGCTCGCCTCTTCAGGATGCAGTTTGCCGATGGTGGGAGATTCACCGGAAAAGCCACCTTGTTGAGGCCCTCCGAACTCTGCCGGTGGCGGAGAAATTAGCGAAGCAGTTCCCGGTTTTCTTGCCTGGTTGGCGATTGGAAAAAGAAAAATACCCAGAATTTCGACAATTTTGACTTTTGCCGATCGTTTCGGCTCCTGGAAAGCCCGTTGGAATATTGGCCGAATGAATTACATGGTGCCGCCGGGGCTGTATGCCATTGGTAATCCCGGCGCTGAATCTCCCGTATTGGTAACCGCGAACTACAAAATGAGTTACGACATTGTTCGCAGCGCCCTCGGCGGGCGAAATTGCTGGCTTCTTGTTCTCGAAACCTACGGAATCAACGTATGGTGCGCGGCAGGCAAGGGAACTTTCGGCACGGCAGAGCTGATTCAGCGCATCAACGTGTCGGGATTGGCCGAAATTGTCAGCCATCGGCGTCTCAACCTGCCGATACTTGGAGCACCCGGCGTAGCGGCTCACGAAGTGAAGAGACATACCGGCTTCAATGTTCGGTACGCAGCAATACGAGCCAGTGATATTCCGGAATACCTCGACAATGGAATGTCGACTACGTCAGCCATGCGGGAGATCACGTTTACAACCCGGGAAAGGTTGGTGCTTATTCCCGCGGAGATTGTGAACGCATTAAAACCGACAATTCTAATAACAATAGTTCTGTATGCCCTACTGGCGGCATTTCAGGGGTACGCAACCGGCTTTACGGCTGTTTATGCCTATCTTGGAGCAATGCTCATGGGCACGGCGGCAGCGCCGTTGCTGCTTCCCTG
>DAOQVG010000025.1:0-11195 GCA_035341435.1 Smithellaceae bacterium | reverse complement strand
TATTATCGTTACCGCCGATATTGAACAGGCAATAGAACTATCCAATATTTTCGCCCCGGAGCATCTGGAGCTGATGGTGGAAGATCCGGCCGCCGCTTTATCCAGGGTGCGCAATGCCGGATCTGTTTTCCTGGGCTCTTTTACGCCGGAAGCGCTGGGAGACTACATGGCCGGAACAAATCACATCCTGCCGACTGAAGGGACGGCGCGTTTTTCTTCGCCGCTGGGCGTGTATGATTTTGTCAAACGAATGAGCGTCCTGCGTTTTTCGCCGGAGGCGTTGAACAAACTGGGCCGCCAAACAGCTCATTTCGCGCGGATCGAAGGCCTTGACGCCCATGCCAATTCAGTCGATGTCCGGCTTATTTGAGGTCGGTAACCAATGGCACTTGTTTATGAAAAAGAAGGGCATATTGTAAAAGTCGGGTTGAACCGTCCGCGCTGGAAAAATGCACTCGACGCCGATATTCTGATGGAACTGCACAAAACATAGCAGGAGATCAATAAAGATGATGACGTCCGGGTGGTCATTCTCTATTCCTGCCTTCCCGATATTTTTTGCGCCGGGATGGATTTGAACTCGGCAATTCCTGTTCTCACCGGAATGCGTGCACCGGAAACCGATGCGGAAAAGGAACTGCTGCAATTGGGAAAAAAAACCGGCGAAGCTATGTTAAAACCCAATATCGTCAACAAGCCGGTTATTGCCGCCATCAACGGTTACTGTCTGACAGGCGGATTTGAAATGATAATGGGGGCTGATCTGCGGATAGCTTCGGATGACGCCGTGTTTCAGATGCGTGAGGCAAAGCTGGGAATTATGCCCACTGGCGGTTCCAATGTCTATCTTCCCCGGCTGCTGACTCCCTGCCGCGCGATGGAGATTCTGCTGACTGCAAATAATTTTTCCGCCCGGACACTTTGGAGCTGGGGATTCCTCAATAAGGTCGTTGATCGCTCAGAACTGATGAAGGAAACAATGGAGATGGCCATACAAATTGCCGCCAATGGCCCGCGTGCCGTTCAGGGGATTATCCGTTGTCTGCGGGAAACCCGTGACCTGAACTGGGAAGAAGCTTTCGCCAGAGAGCTGGAAATCGGCCTGCCGATTTTTTCCGGCAAAGACGCCCGTGAAGGCATCAGCGCCCTGAAGGAAAAAAGAAAACCAAACTTTACCTGATAGCTTTAAAAGGGCACGGTTCTCTTTTTAGTCCGAATGTTGGAAGGTAAAATAAAAAAGAGAACCGTCCCCTTTTAAAGGGTGGATGACGGTAGGAAATAATCGGACGCTTATCCTCAAGATTATTTCTGACAGACGGGGCAATAGAAGGTGCTGCGGCCGCCTTGTTTGATTCTGATGATCGCGGCGCCGCATTTGATGCATTTCTTCCCCTCCCGTCCGTAAGCTTTCAACTCGAACTGATTTTCCCCTTTCCGGCCATCCAGATCACGCCAATCGGAAATCGACGTGCCCCTTTTCTCGATAGCTTTTTGGAGAATGTCTTTGGTCTTCGCAAATACTTTTTTCCAATCTTTGTTTGTTAAGCTGGCTGCCGGCCGTTCCGGCTGAATTCCGGCGCAGTGCAATATTTCACAGGCATAAATATTGCCGATGCCGCTGAGCGCTCTTTGATCCATAATCAGGTTCTTCACTTTTGTTTTGCGCTGGCCATGTTTTTCGATAAAGGATTGTTCGTCAAACCCCTGCAAAATGTCGCTGCCGGCAGAAGACGTTTTTGTCGGCAAAATTTTAATCGTCGCAAAGCGGCGGGGGTCCACCAGATAAATATTTCCCTCGTCAAAGGAGATGCGCCAGCGGCTGTGCTTTGGTCTGTCGCCCGCTTTCTCCTGCCACAGCAGCCTGCCCGTCATGCGCAGATGGATGAAAACGGAGTTGCCGTCGTCGAAAAGCATCTCCACGGTTTTGCCATTGCGCCTCACCGCGGTAACTGTGTTTCCCCGAATGTCTTTTACATGCGCAAGCTTAGGATCGTAGATTTCTGAAGAGACAATTTTTTTTCCGGCGATTTTTTTCTGCAACTGTCGGCACAGTGTCTCTACTTCCGGTAGTTCGGGCATCACACACCTCAAAAAATATTTTTAATGGCTGGATAAAAAGCAGAACACATTAATATTATTTCCGTGCTTTCGGACAAAAATTTTAATTTGCCGGCGCCAATAATTTTAACCGGATAAATTGAAACTGCCGGCTTATTGTGCTAAAGGCGTTCAAAAAATTGTAAAGAGAAACCGCTATCCAACCGATGGACTTCTCTTTACTTAATAATGTTCAATTTTAATACGACTTTTTTCGGGAGGATTACATACTTTTCCATGTTAAGACCAATTATTTTATTGTTCTTTTCCAACTTATTTATGACCTTTGCGTGGTACGGTCATTTAAAAAGTATGAATAACAAACCACTTTTTATTGTCATTGGTTTGAGCTGGGGCATAGCTTTCTTTGAGTACGTATTGCAGGTCCCTGCCAACCGGATTGGCTTTCAGTATTACAATCTGGGCCAGCTGAAAGTTATTCAGGAGGTAATCACGATGGTTGTTTTTGCGGGATTTGCTTTTCTTTACATGAAACAACCGCTGAAGCTGGATTATCTCTGGGCCGGACTTTGTCTTATCGGCGCCGTTTACTTTATGTTTCGCAGCGGACTGCCGCAGGCTTAATAATGTTGCCGACAGGCTTTCGTAAATGATATTTATACGGCGGATAAAGACCAGTTAAACGATCCAGTTTGTTTATATGATTGATTATTTTCCTTTTGCCCGTTTTTGGCCATTGCCGGTTGCATACGGCAATGTTGTTGCCGCCCCCCCTTAAAAACCTTGCAATTTTCCCTCTAATCCGCTAGAGCTCTGCCAACGTTTATTCCGACATTTAATTTAACCCTAAGGAGGGGTTATTTATGCGTCTGTTTCCCAAAGAAGAAAAATTTTTCGATTATTTCGAAGAGTTAGCCAATAAGATAGAAGAAGGCAGCCGCTTTTTCCTGACCATGACGGAAAAGCACGATTACTCGGAGGCAAAAATTTCCAAACTCAAAGAACTGGAACACGAAGCTGATGTAATCACCCACCGCACTTACGAAAAAATGCACAAAACGTTTTTAACGCCGCTTGATCGTGAAGATATCTATGCTTTAGTCAATAAAATGGACAGCATCCTGGATATGATCGAAGCGACCGCCGTCAGGATATACCTTTACAAGGTAAAACGACCCGATGACGAGATAATCAAGCAGGCTAAAATTTTAGTGGAAGCCGTCGCTAAAATAAAGATCGTCGTTCATGCCTTGCGCGATATGAAGAATGCCAAGATGATTCTGGAGGCTTGTGTTGAGATTAACACATTGGAAAATGCCGGGGATGTTGTTTTACGAACCATTATGGCCGATCTGTTTAAGAAAGAAAAAGACGCCATCGAGCTGATTAAATGGAAGGAAATCTTTGAACGCATCGAGGAATCCCTTGATGTGTGCGAGGATGTATCCAATATTGTGGAAGGAATCGTTTTAAAGCATGCTTGAGTCCATGGGGTTTGTTATATTTTTAGTAGCCATTGCTCTGGTATTTGACTTTATTAATGGTTTTCATGATTCGGCCAACGCCATCTCTACTATTGTCTCCACCCGTGTTCTTTCTCCGCAGCATGCGGTACTCTGGGCGGCATTTTTCAACTTTGCCGCCGCCTTTTTTATGGGGACTCAGGTTGCCCATACCGTCGGAAAGGGTATCGTCCAACTTAACATTGTCGATAATGTATTAATTTTCTCGGCTCTGGGCGGAGCCATTATCTGGAATATAATTACGTGGTACTATGGTCTTCCCAGCAGTTCATCCCATGCGTTGATTGGAGGACTTATCGGCGCTGCTGTTATGAAGGCCGGAACAGGCACGCTGGTCTGGGCGGGCATTATAAAAACTACTGTTTTTATTGTCTTGTCGCCGGCCATTGGGATGGCGCTGGGTTTTATTTTTATGGTACTTTCCTTAAACCTCAATCGCAATTCCAATATGGCTCGATCCGACAAAATTTACCGGAAGTTGCAATTAGTTTCCGCCGCAATATATTCACTGGGACACGGGATGAATGATGCGCAAAAAACTATGGGAATTATTGCTATGGCTCTCTTCAGCAAAGGTCTTTTGGGGCCGACCTTTTATATCCCCGTCTGGATTATAATCGCCTGCTACACGGTTATAGCTCTGGGCACGATGTTTGGAGGCTGGCGCATTGTTAAAACGATGGGAACAAAGATTACCAAGCTGCAGCCTATCGGCGGCTTCAGCGCTGAAACAGCCGCCGCCTTCTCCATTATTGGAGCATCTTTTGCCGGAATACCGGTCAGCACCACCCACACCATTACCGGGGCTATCGTGGGCGTCGGGGCGACCAAGCGCATGAACGCCGTACGCTGGGGTGTCGCCGGCAATATCATCTGGGCCTGGATATTAACCATTCCTATTTCCGCCTCCATTTCCGCCCTTATTTACCTTGCATTAAAATATTTTTGCGGCTAATCTATATAAAAAAGGAGTAGTTATCTATGGCAGGAAAAGAACTGCCTTTTACCAAAAAGCAACTTGAAGAAATTATTAAAAAGTATCCTACGCCTTTCCACATTTATGATGAAAGAGCCATCCGCGAAAATGCGCGGGAATTTAAAAACGCCTTTTCGTGGAATGAAGGGTTTAAGGAATATTTTGCCGTTAAAGCCGCACCCAATCCTTATCTCATGAAAATTCTTCACAAGGAAGGTTTTGGGGCGGACTGCAGTTCACTAGCCGAATTGATTCTGTCCGAACAGACCGGTATCATCGGCGATGAAATCATGTTTACGTCCAACGACACGCCGGCGGATGAATTTCTCAAAGCAAAAGAGCTCGGTGCAATAATTAATCTGGATGACTTAAGCCATATCAAATACCTGGAGCAGTATGCGGGTTTGCCGGATCTGATCTGTTTCCGTTATAATCCCGGCCGCCTGAAAAAAGGCAACGTTATTATCGGCCATCCGGAGGACGCCAAGTACGGCTTCACCCACAAACAGTTGATGGAAGGCTATAAAATATGCCGGGATAAAGGGATCAAACGCTTTGGCATTCACACCATGGTGGCGTCCAACGAGCTGGAAGCCGGTTATTTTGTCGAAACGGCGGAGATTCTGTTTAATCTTATTGTGGAATTGAGCCACAAACTGAATATTCGTTTTGAATTTGTCAACATCGGCGGCGGCATAGGAATTCCCTATCGTCCTGAGCAGGAGCGCGTTGATCTTCAGGCCGTCAGCCGGGGCATCAGGGAAAAATATGAAAAGATAATTGTCGCCGCCGGACTGGCCCCCATTAAATTCTATACGGAATGCGGCCGTTATATCACCGGTCCCTACGGGTATCTTGTTACCCAGGTTTTGCACATCAAAAATACTTATAAAAGATTTGCCGGACTGGACGCCTGCATGGCCAATCTGATGCGACCGGCTCTTTACGGAGCTTACCACCACATTACCGTCGTGGGCAAAGAGAAAAAACCGCATGATATTATTTATGATGTGACGGGCTCGCTGTGCGAGAACAACGATAAATTTGCCATTGACCGCGTTTTACCTGAACTGCAGAGAGGCGACATCGTCGTTATTCATGATACGGGAGCGCACGGCTATGCCATGGGATTCAATTATAACGGTAAACTCCGCTCGGCGGAGCTGCTGCTGCGGGAAAATGGGGAAGTCGTTCCGATCCGTCGCGCCGAAACGGTAGATGATTATTTTGCCACCCTGGATTTTGCAGGATTGTCGTCTTTCCAGGTATGACGGCCTCGGAAAAAGTCGTGAAATTAACAAGCTTCAGACGACATCGGAAAAAAGTAGCAGGCAAGGCGCGCAAATACCGAGGAATGAAGCTTACTTAAGGTACGCGGCAATGACGCGGCATGAAGCGCCTCCGGCATACGCCGGATTCACTTAGCATCCGGCCTTTTTACGATGTCGTCAATTATCAGCGGTGATATCTTTTGTAGCCGGACCACACCCAAAAGGCGCCCCAGCCGACGGCGACAGGACCTATGGCGACATAGAGAAACAGCATTGAACAGTTTGTCCATGGCTGAAAATATACGGCCGCACCGGCGATCCAGAAGATAGTTACCAGGATAGCCAGACGCATCCAACCTGTCAGGGTTGTTATTATTGGGGGTCTATCCTGTTGAGGCGCAGGTTCTGTTTTTCGCCCCATGAACCGGGGAAGAAAAAAGAGCACAAGGGCGATTGCAGCCACCACTAGAAATTCTTGCATATCTCTTCTACCTGAATTTTCATTTCCTGATTGCCGCCTTCTTCGGCATATTTCCGGGAAATCACGTCGACAGCGCTATAACACATATTTATCAAGAATACTATTATTTGTAAGTTACTGAAAATGGTTCGGTAATTGCGAAGGGCGATTTTGAATATTCCACCTTTCCTGCATCCACCTGGCTGCCCAACATCACCCGGGAAAAAACGGACGGTCGGATCGTTTGGTCCGGCCGGAGCCATGTGATTGCGCGAAATGTTTAAGTTATATGATATCGAGGTATCAAGTTACCTGCTCTAACTGCCGATAACTCTACGAGTAATACTGGAAAACAAGTGCGCAACGGCATTGCTGAAGGCAACAACGAAGACAATTTAAACGAGATAAGTTATTGTATTCTGATTACTTATGCCGGGAAGACCACCCCTGACGGCTCATATTTTTGAGTTGCTCCCGAAAAAGGCTCTGCATGAAGAAATTTAAAAAATCTGCAATCACGGATTTCATTCTGGGCGTTGTTTTGACGCTGCTTGTGCTCATCGCTTTTTTCGCGTCCTGGGGGCCATTGGAAAAACTGGAATATGCAATATATGATTTAAACACCGTTCTGCGGGAAAAGAATTCCACGGCTCCCACAGTAATGGTAGCCATTGACGAACAAAGCATCGCCAATATTGGCCGCTGGCCCTGGCCCCGTGCCTATATTGCTTCGATGGTTGACCTGCTGCAGTCGTACAATGTCAAAGTGGTTGGTTTGGATATAATTTATTCGGGAAAAGACTCCAACCAGGGCATTCTCGAAATACGCAATCTGATCAACAACATAACCAACGACCCTGATTATGCGCAAAAAGGTTACGCGCCCGTTTTGGCATTGCTGAAAGAAACCGAAAAAAAGCTTGATAATGATGCTCTTTTGACCAATGCAATTGCCGCCGGTAAAAATGTTGTACTGCCGCTGTCCTTTACACCCGGCAAGCCCACCGGTAGAATTGCTGTCAGTCTGCCGGATTACCTGCAAAAAAATTCCATTTCCCATACAGGGGTAGATTACAGTATCACTGCCCGTGAAATGGCTCCCCCCGTACCCGAGTTTGCAGCGGCCTCCCAGGGATTAGGCCACGCTGCCTTCATTGCCGACAGCGACGGTACCGTGCGCAGTGCGCCATTGTTTATTAATTTTGAAGAGAGGATTTTTCCTTCTTTTGCCCTGCAACTGACTTTAAAATACCTCAATTTCGATTTGACCAATGTACAACTGGGCAAAGAGATAAAATTCGGCCGCAAAACAATTCCCTTATATGACAACAACAAGATGTTAATCAGTTTTACCGAAGGCATTCCTTGTTATTCATTTTTTGATGTAATCAACAAGAAAGTTGCACCGACTGTTTTCAAAGATAAGATAGTAATTATATCCCCAAGCACGGCGGGTTCGGGCCTGTTGAAAGATACCCCCACGGCGGCCGGCGTCAGCCCGGGGATCGTTATGGCCAATGTAATTGAAAATATTATCAACGATAACCACATAGAGCGACCGAACTGGGCAACTGCTCTCGAATTGATCATGATTGTTGTCTTCGGGTTGTATATAGCGCTGGTTATTCCCCAAATTAAAGCCGGTATCAGCGCCATTATCTCTTTATTCCTTCTTCTCGCCTGGACAGGCGCAACAATTTATCTTTTTGCCGCTCACGGGTATTGGATCAAATCATTTTATCCTGCATTCATATTAATTGTCGGTTCCCTGCTGATCATTACCAGGCATTATCTGCTGACGGAAAAAACCGGGGGCGGCATGGAAGCGGATGGTTTTGAAACAAACAAAATGCTGGGTTTATCTTTCCAGGGGCAGGGTTTGCTGGATCTGGCCTTCGATAAATTCCGGAAATGCCCCGTTGAGGAGGAATCGGTACAGGAATTGCTTTATAATCTGGGTCTGGATTTTGAAAGAAAACGCATGTTCAATAAAGCGGTGGCGGTTTATGAACATATCGCCCGGGCCGCTAATTTCAAAGATGTTAATGACCGCATTAAGAAGCTGAATGCAGCCGGACAAACGATTGTCTTCGGTCGGCCCGGAGTCAAAAAAGAAGCGACCATGATTATGGATAAAACCGAAATCAAACCTACCCTGGGCCGTTATGAAATTGTCCGGGAATTGGGGCGCGGTGCTATGGGCACGGTTTTTCTGGGTAAAGATCCGCGCATCAATCGCGAAGTAGCCATCAAGACGCTGAGATATGAGGAAATTGACTCGGAGCAGTTGGCGGAGGTGAAAAAAAGATTTTTCCGGGAGGCGGAGGCCGCCGGCAAATTGTCTCATCCAAATATTGTTACCATCTACGATGTCGGCGAGGATTATGACATTGCCTATATGGCCATGGAATTGCTCGACGGCTCCGATTTGACAAAATATTGCCGGAAAGAAAATCTCCTGCCGCAGGAAGAAATAATCCGCATCGTCTCCTGTGTTGCCGCAGCGCTCGATTATGCCCACGCCAACGGCATAGTGCACCGTGATATCAAGCCGGCAAACATTATGATCTTGAGTAATGGTGAGGTCAAAGTAGCGGATTTCGGAATTGCCCGTGTCATGTCCACGTCCAGGACGCAAACCGGCATTGTTCTCGGCACCCCCAGTTATATGTCGCCGGAACAAATTGCCGGCAAAAAAGTGGACGGCCGGTCTGATTTATTTTCACTGGGGGTTGTCTTATATGAACTCATTGCGGGAGAAAAACCTTTTCAAGGAGAGAGCATTGCGACCCTTATGTACAACATTACATCGTCTGCGCCTCCGTCACTTCAGGAACTTTCTTCCCGAATACCGGGGAAAATGTTTCCCATAGTGGAAAAGCTCCTGGCAAAAAATGTGGAAGAACGCTATCAGACCGGCAAATCTTTAGCAGACGACTTGCTTGCTTGCTTAAATAAGGAGGCTTAATTGGATTTCACTGCCGTCGGAAAAACTGATCGAGGGTTGGTTCGCGTCAATAACGAAGATGAATTTTATCTGGATGAAAAGTTGGGGCTTCTTGTTGTTGCCGATGGTATGGGCGGCCACGCATCGGGTGAGGTGGCCAGTAAATTAGCGGTCAATGTTATCCGCGATTATTTTCAAGGACCGCAAAAATTAATTGGTCGTTCCAATCCTGCTTATTCCGAAGCTACCAACAAGCTGAACTGCGCGATTCGCCTGGCCAATCAGGCAGTTTATGAAGTGGCGCAGAGTTCACCGGTATTAAAAGGTATGGGCACCACTATTGTGGCTGTCCTTTTGACAGGCAATAAATTGAGCATCGCCCATATAGGAGACAGCCGCGCCTATCTGATTCGCGCCGGCAATATCGACCAGCTGACTGACGATCATACAATGGTTAATGAACAGGTACGGCGCGATATTATCACAAAGGAAGAGGCGGATCGGTCGGAAATGAAGAATGTGCTCACAAAAGCACTGGGTATCAGCGCAAAAATGGAGGCAGATCTGGATGAACTTACCATGTTCGGCGATGATACTTTATTCTTGTGCACCGACGGACTGAATACTATGGTCACGGATGAGACTGTATTGAAAATCATTGCTCATACAGGCGACTTCGACGCCGCCTGTGATTTGTTGATTGATGCCGCCAACAAAAAGGGCGGCAAGGATAATATTACAGTGGTGATTGGTCATATTAAGAAGAAAAAATGGTATGCGGCTTTGTTTAAATTTTTGGAATTTTTTCGGAGGTGATAAATGGCAAAGGTCCTGCTTAAATACAAAGAAGCTGTTATCCAGGATTTGACACTGGATAAAGAAGTGACAACGATAGGACGAAAACCGGATAACGACATAATAATTGACAATCAGGCGGTTTCCGGACATCATGCACAGATTAAAAGACAGGGCGGCGATGTAATACTGGAAGACCTGGGAAGTCTGAACGGCACATATGTTAACAGCCAGAAAATATCCCGGGCCGAACTTTTCAACGGTGACATGGTTTTAATCGGAGTGCATACATTACTCGTCTCTTCCGATAAAAACAGGGAAGAAGAGAAGAAAAGTTTTGCCGTACGCGGTCGTTCCATGGATGAAACGATGGTTATTGCCCCGGACGATCAAAAGAAAATTCTGGCCGCCGCCGATAGAAGTGTCCCGGAGCCGTTGGGTGGTTTTTTTGTTGTCGAAGGATCAACAGAGCAAAGAGAATATGAACTGAAAGAAAAAGTCTCCGCTATCGGCAAGGAAGAAGGATCGGCCATCAGATTGAAAGGTTTTTTTACTCCCAAGCTGGCCGCTTTAGTCAACCGCCGCAAAGAAGGTTATTTTATTACTCCGTCCGGCGGCAGGGAATTGAGAATCAACGGCAGAGCAATAGATCGCCGCTATGATCTTAAAGATGGCGATATTGTAGAAGTCAGTAATATTAAATTGCAGTTTTACATCAAAGAATAAGGGCCGGGCAGAAAGATAATCAAGTGAATAGCAAAACAAATCAGGCGATAGGTGTATTCGACTCGGGTATCGGCGGCTTGACGGTCGTACGAGCCCTGATGGAACGCCTGCCTTTCGAAAACATCATCTATTTTGGAGATACCGCGCGAGTGCCTTACGGCACCAAATCCGTGGAGAACATCAACCGTTATGCCTGCCAGATCACCGAATATCTTCTGAAAAGAAATGTCAAGCTGCTGGTTGTTGCCTGCAATACGATGGCCGCCGTTGCCTATCAGGCAATCAAAGATTTATCAACCACACCGGTAATGGAGGTCATTGAGGCCAGCGCCCGCTGCGCCGTCGCGGAAACGCAGACAAAATCAATCGGTGTAATCGGTACTCCGGCAACAATCAACAGCAACGCTTATGCCCGGGCCATCCATCTTCTGGACAAGGG
>DAOQVG010000024.1:0-11338 GCA_035341435.1 Smithellaceae bacterium | reverse complement strand
CCCGGCGCAGGCCGGGGTCGTCGGCTTCCTCAACGTATGTATAATACGCCTCGTCGCCTACTCCCAGCCGCCGCGATATCATCATTGATTTAGAAATGGAATTACTTTATTTCCTGCAATTTTGAGCGCGCCACACGGGCCTGATTGGTATTCGGATAATCTTTAATAACCTGCTGTAAAAGCAACTTGGCGCTGGTTTTATCCTTCAGATTCAAAAAGGATAACCCCTGTTTCAGCAACGCATAGGGGACTCTCTTGCCCCGGGGAAAATTCTTGGTCAGCTTTTCATACTCCAGTATTGCTTTTTCATAATCTTTTTCAAAAAAGTAGCATTCGGCAATCCAGAACTGAGCATTTTCCGAATGCTCGGATTTAGGATATAAAGCCAGAAAATTTCGAAATTCCGTCCTGGCCTTATCATAATTGCCCTCTTTAAAAAGCTGATAGGACGCGGAGTACATACTCTCTTTGTCCTGTTTTTTGGCCGTATCTTTTACGGAGCCGTTACCTGACGTTTTTTTTTTATCGCCGGTGTCGCTTAAACCGTCTTTTTTACCAATCTCCAGAAAATTTTCGATAAAATTGATTTTGAGGAGTATATTTTCTATCTTTTCCTCATCTTTTATTCCCCGGGCCGCATCCTTTTTCACCGTTTCCATTTGGCCCCGCAATTGTTGAATAGTATCACGCAACTCGGCAATATCCGCCGCCGTATTGGCGTTGCTTTTCCTTGTCTGCTCCAGAACTTCAGAGCTTTTTGCCAGCTCTTTCTTCACAGAATCAACAGTAACGTCCATTTTTTGATTCAATTCAGAACGCAGTGCTTTTAAATCGCCCCTCGTCGCGCAGCCGGCAATAATGAGCAATATCACCGATAAAATGAGATAATTAAGTTTCCTCACCTGTTACCTCTGTTCTAAATTATTTGTCTTTTACTACGAAGTGACCCCGACGGTTTTTTGCCCAGGCCTCTTCGTCATGTCCGGGATCAAACGGACGTTCTTTGCCGTAGCTGATTGTTTTGACTGCTTCGTCTTCTACACCCAGATTGATCAGATACTTCTTGGCTTCATCGGCTCGTCTTTGACCCAGAGCCATATTGTATTCGGCGGTGCCTCTTTCGTCGCAGTGACCTTCGACAATAATGGAAACATTGTTATTTTCCAAAAACCAGTTGGCATTAGCTTTGAGAACCTCGCGGGCATCGGGCCGAATGCTGGACTTGTCGAAATCGAAATAAATATCTTTAATCACACCTTGCGCCGCTGCTGCTTTAGAGGCTTGTCCCTGTTTCTCTCTGCCAGCCTGCTCACCGGCCAAACCTGCTTTCCCCTTTTGACCGGATGTAACTTCCCCTGCCTCACCTTCTTTTACCACGGCTTTTTTTCCGGCGCAGCCGGCAAACATGCTCAGACTGAAGGCAAGTACGATAATAAATCCTATCCAGATCAAGTTCTTTTTCATTGTTTAGGCTCCTTTCCATCAAAAAATTAGTTCATAAAACACTTTCTTCAACATATGAATATTCAATCGTCAGAAAAATCACAAAATAACATAAGGAGCATGAAGGCGACCCCCGACAACTGCGTTGTTTTGCTACACTGCCGTCAAATTCAGGTCTTATCATAGCGGTTTTATATACGGTAAACGATAAAAAATAACAATCTTAAAATTAGCCGCGAAAGACACTATTTCAACCTCGGCGACCACATCGGCATCATGACGGAACCTCCGCCCTCGCGGAGAATTCTGACGTTCGTTCCATTGGCATTCATAACACAAATTTTGCTTTTTGAACCTGTTCTCGAACTGTAGGCAATCTGCCTGCCGGACGGAGACCAGGAGGGAGATTCATTGTCCGCGGCGTCAAAAGTAAGCTGCGACAGGTTGTCACCTTCCTCGCCAATAGTAAAGACTTGAAATCTATGATTAATAAGCCCTTCAAAAGCAATGCGCCCGCCACGCGGCGACCAGGCCGGGGTGGTGTTATAGCTTCCTTCAAAAGTGATTCTTTTTACATTACCGCCATCGGCGTCCATCGTATAAATTTGCGGTGATCCGCCACGGTTGGAAACAAAAGCTATTTTTTTTCCGTCCGGCGACCAGGAGGGAGAAACATCGATTGCATAGTTGCTTGTCAGACGTTTCAACCTCATGTTTTGCACTTCGAGGACGTATAATTCTTCATTGCCGTCTTTACTTAAAGTCATTAATAATCTCTGCCCGTCCGGCGACCAGTAGCCGCATAAATTAATTCCCTGGAAGGAAGTTACTTTTCTTTCCGCACCGCTGCTCAAATTCCGGATGTAGATGGCGGGTACGTCGTTTTTAAATGAAGTGAAAGCCAGAAACTGGCCGTCCGGCGACCAGCGCGGGGCAATAATAATGGAGCGGTGGCCGGTGACTGTTTTCAATTCGGAGCCGTCATAACCAACAGTGTAAATATCGGCCTTATCACCATTTTTGGCTACAAATACGATTTGGGTATTAAAATCTCCTTCCTCACCCGTAAGGATGAACAATATATCGGAGGCAATATTTTTTGCTAAAGTTTTTAGATCGTCGCGGCCGGCGGTGTATTTCTTGTTAAACAGAAGCTCACCTTTGACGACGTCATATAAACTGCATTCATTGCTGATTTCTTTTTCGCTTTGCTCAACAGTTCCTTTGACCAGATAATCGGCCCCAATCATCATCCAATTGGTAAAAATGACAGGATTTATACTCTTATCGTCCAGAAAACTTTTTTTGTTTAGCGGATTAAAGAACCCGGTCAATTTTAAATACATTTTTATTTCGTCGGCCAGAGCCACGCCTAAATCACCGGATTTAGAAACAATACCGGCATCAGCGGTGTTAAAATCACAAATAGCTATGGGAAAAAGCCGGAAGTTGGGCGAATTGACATCGATATATACTTTAGCCGCCGCATCGCCGCCGAAGAATACAGATAAAGATATCAATAAGGCGGTCAGCATTGACGGAATACTTTTTTTCATGGGGATTTTTTTGCCTTTCTCGATAATCAGCGTAATTGCGAAGGGTGAAAACGGATGCCTATTTCCATAATACCGGATGGATACGCCGCCGGCAGAGGCGGAAACGGCGCCGATTTCTTCACTGCTTTCATGGCGGACTCATCATAAATGTTGTTGCCGGAACGTTTTTCAAATGCTGCGTAGGCCAGCGAACCGTCGCGTCTGATTCTTATTTCGACAACGGTTACTATACTGCTCTTAGGTTTTAATTCCGGTGGTATCGACCAATTACTATGCACCCGGGAGGAAACAAAACCGGCGTAATCGCTTGCCTGTCCTCCGCTGCCGCCGGCTGCCGCTTCTGTTCCTGCTGCGCTCCCGGCCGCCGCCATCCTGCCCGCACGGCCTCCCGAATTGTTCCGCGGCAATGATGTAGAAGACATTCTCTGCGCCAACTCTTTCCTGCGAATGGCGTTTATCGCCTTTTCGATGCTCATCCTGTCTGTGTCTGCTTTTTTAATGGGAACGGTTACCGACTGGTTGATTTGTTTTTTGTAGATTAACGAATTTGCCGCTTCGCCGGCTATATCCGCCTGCTCAATTTCTTTAACCAGTGATGATGATTCCTGACTCTTTGACGGGATTCCTTGCGGGCCAACCAGCGAAACGGAATAAACGGGCCCGAAGGTCAAATGCCTTGGCGCAGAAGGGACAGAAAAAAGGACTATGGTGATTGCCGTAAAATGCGCAACCAGGGAAAGAAGGAGCATGTTGTAGAAATTTGGATCTTTACGACTGTACCCATTGTCAAACATCGGGAACGTCATTTTTTGCCCTCAGGAGGCTCCGTGATCATACCCAGCTTGTCAACGCCGGCTTTTCGTACTTCCGACATAACTTCAACAACGAAACCATAAGGCACGTTCTTATCGGCCCGTAAAAATACTTCCCGATCAATCCTGCTGGAAAATATGGCTTCCAGCTTGGAATTGAGTTCGGCCAGCGGTATCTTAACTTTGTTGAGATAAATTTCCCTGTTTTCGTTAACGGTCAAAATCAGCTTTTCTTCGGTGACATCGACGCTTTTTGATTGAACACGGGGCAGATTTACGTCGATGCCCATGGAAAGCATTGGAGCTGTAACCATGAAAATGATTAAAAGAACCAGCATAACGTCAACTAACGGCGTAACGTTAATTTCCGAAAGCGCCTTGTCCTGATTATTTCGCCGGCGTGAAAAGCGCATATTTACAGATCCCTGAATAAAGAAGCAGTCATTTATTTTCGCAGCAGGTAACGTTCGACAATATTTAAAAATTCAGCGGAAAAATTGTCCATTTCCTGCACCATTATTTTAGAGCGGTTAAGAAAATAGTTGTAAAAAATAACAGCCGGTATGGCGGCGGCCAGTCCGGCGGCGGTTGCAATCAGGGCTTCGGATATACCGGGAGCAACAACGGCAAGAGTCGCCGACCCGCGGGCGCCGATACCTTTGAACGTATCCATAATCCCCCAGACGGTGCCAAAAAGACCGATAAACGGACTGGCCGAACCGGTTGTCGCTAAAAAACCCAAAGCATTTTCGAGTTTGGTCATTTCGGAATTACAGGCTTTATTCAAAGATCTCTCTATATTATCCAGAGAGGACAGGCTGATTTCACTGCTGCCGGACATTCCCTCTTTAAACGGTTTATTGCTCTTTGTAAGCTCTGAATAACCGATGCGGAAAACTTCCGCCGTCGTGGAATAATTATATTTTTTAGCTGCCGGCAGAATATCGGAAAGCTTGCTGCTTTTCATGTAATCTTCATGAAACAGATCATTTTCCTTTTTAATATTCCGGTAATATCTGTATTTCAGAAATATTATCGCCCAGGAAACGACGGAAAAGACGAGGAGTAAAAGTAAAACAAATTTAACCATGAACCCCGCATCGATAACCATGCCGATGAGGCTGCCATGAAAATTCCCACCTAAATCTAAAGAGCCGATATCTTTCACTATTTTATCTCCAAAATGGTATCCGAAACTGTGAGCGTAACCTAAAGTAAAAATATTTAGTTGTCAATACATGTTTTTTCGCATGTACCTTCCATGTCGGCAGGATTCATAGAAAAATTAATTTTTATGATAAGCAAAAGAAATGACCGTCCGGGTGCAACCGGGCAGTTAATGAAACTTTTGATGATCAGTTTCCGTAAGTTTAACTTCTCCGAATTGTTTCTCATACTGCTGCAAACTTAATTTCAGGGTCTCGATTGTTCTCTTGATGTTGGCCGGATTTAATATAAGTCTCGCCACCAGATGAGGACCATTGGGTGAATTCAGAAGCCAGTCGAGCATAAATTCATCCGGGCTGTGCGATACTATAACCATATTGCTGTACCTGCCTCTTGATATCTCATCCGCCGTGTTAACATTTATCGCCTGAGGTTGCTGCACATCGGGTTTATCAGCCATTATGTCCTCCTTCTGGAAAGAGTCTTTATTTCTCTATGGAAATACACCACCCGCCGGAAAAACGCAAAGATTTGTCCTTTACTGCTTTATCATTCCAGCAACATCAGTGACTGCCAGCGCTCCCATTCCGTAGCGCAGGGGAGACCTGTCTTCTGCAGAAGTCTGATAATGGATTCTTCATTAAAGCGCAGGTAAGGATTAACGCGGCGTTCGTCGGCCATCGTGGAGCAGACGTGGCCGGAATCATAGAACTTCCCGAATTCGTCAATATTTCTGTTGTCCGGCTCCAGACGCTTCGCAAAAGCCAGAGAATCTTTAACATAATCATGGCCCGCATAGACCACCGTATTATCGGGAAGGCTCATCAAACGCTTGATGGTCAAATAAAAACTTTTCAGATCCCCGGAAAAGCAATTACCGATAGTGCCGTTGAAAAGAGTGTCGCCGGTAATAAGAAACCGCCCCGTGTAAAAGCAGACGGAGTCAGCCGTATGCCCGGGAGTGCGCCAAACAGATATTTTTTCGCCTTCGAGCAGAATCTCCCGGTCGCCGGCAGAAGCGGCAAAGTCCCAAAATCGGGCTTTGGTGAGTTTTCTCAATTCATCATTGCCCGATGTATGATCATAGTGTCCGTGGGTATTGGTTACAATTTCCGGCGACAGAGAGTTGTTGTCTAAAAACAAGAGTATTTCCCTCCAGGCTCCGCCATCGATGATCACGGCCTGTTTACTGCCATAGATCACATAAGATAAATTATCGGCATCGTAACGAAATTGTTCTACATTGAGCATAAAGCACCCTGCGGTCATCCATTCGCTTTTCACTTTAAGGCATATCGGCTGAATTCCAGTCCTTTGCGGTTAAAAATGAATCCCCTGAGATATAAAAATGGCGATGCCGCGGCGCACAATCATCACGCCGATTGCCGCCAGCAGCAGACTTGTAATTTTAGACACCGTTTTGGAGCCTGTTTTCCCCAACACCCTGTTGATAAAGGGAGCAAAATAGAAGACACCCCCGGCAATCAATATATTGACGCTGATCGCCGCAGCAGTGATAAAAATGCTGTGTTCATTAATTAACAGCAGGGATGTGGTCAGCACCGCCGGGCCGGTAATCAGCGGCACCCCTATCGGCACTGCGCCTATGATTTCCGGGTCAGCGGCATAAGACTTCTTATCCGTTGCAAAATATCCCTGATGGAAAGTACGAAGAGAAGCGTTCCACCGGCGACCATAAAATCGGCGACCGTAACGCCGAGTAAATGGAGAATCGCCGTCCCGACGGCAATAAAAACCAGTGCTACGATCAAAGCCGTAATCATGGATTGTAAAATAATGCGCCGGATTTTTTTGGGTTCAATATCTTCGGTAAGATTGATAAAGAGCGGCAATAAGCCGACGGCATCCACCGCCACAAAAAGCGGGACAAAACAAAGCCAGAATGATTTCATCATAGAGAAAACCTCCATCTTCACGCCCGTTAATCACCGACGCCGATTACGAGCGGAAAGCGCTGTTGGGCATTTTCAATTAGCCGGCTTTTTCAGTTTGTCCGTAAAACGCCGGCGTTGCTTCCTTCTGTCTATAGGCACTTTCACCTCAAACGGCTTCTCCTTGATATCGGCAACGTATTCGGCGATATTGTTGCAATGATCCGATATCCGCTCCAGATGGATGAGCAATTCCACAAAAAACGGCCCAGCCTCGGCATGGCACTGCCGCTTGTGAAACCGTCTAATATGTTTTTCCCGGGAATCTTTTACTTTTATATCGATGACCTCTTCCCGGCCGATAACTTCCCGGATTTTTTGGTCATCAGGATCAGCTATGATTGTTGTGGCGTCATTCATATTTCGGTTCACCAGGCCGATAATTTCCGCCACCTCCAGTTCGCCGCTTTCACTGAATTTGATTTTCCTTGCGGATTTCTGATGGAGCAGATCAGTCATCAATATCACATGATTACCGATACTTTCAATGTCATCGGCAATCGCCGTATAGGCAAAAAGCTTCTGCGAAAGTTTTACGGAAAGATTCCTCGCTGAAACCCGCCACAAAAATTTCACAATCTGTGTTCGTAAACTATTAACCACCATTTCGATATAAGAAATATCTTTCTCTTTACCTTCTTTCGGAGAAGTGATCAATTCAATGCTGTTGAGGAACATTTTGCTTACCATAGCCATTTCCCGCTGCAGTTCTTTTTGAACATCATCCAACGCCCTCTCCGTATCGGACAAGTGCTTTTCATCAAGAAACTCCGGCCAGAGCGGCAGAGTTTCATCGTTGCCGGGCATTATTTTATTCACCAGGGCGGCAAATGGTTTTAAGAAAAAAACAAATATTAATACGATGAGCACATTCAGTAAAAAGTGCGTCAGCACAATCTGCTGGGCCGTGCTCGAAGAAAGAGCTTTCAGCAGCAGCAGAAAATAGGGCAGAAATACAAGAAACAACACAACGCCGGCGCATTTGAAAACCAGATGAGAGACGGCGCTTCTTTTGCCGCTGACGGTGGCGACGGCGCCCACGAGAAGAGCCGTCACGGTTGTGCCGATATTCGCCCCCAGCACGACAGGCACGGCGTTTTCCAGCAAAACGATACCCTGCTGAGCCAGAATAACCATAATACCGATGGGGATAGCCGAGGCGTGGACAATTCCGGTGACGACTATGCCCAGCGTAATGCCAAACAGCGGATTTTTGGTTTCGGCGAAAAAAGTCAAAAAGGCGGTTGATGTTTTCAATGGTTCCGCCGCCATGCTTACCAGCTGCAGGCCAAAAAATATCAGACCGAAATAAAATATTGTCTCGCCGACGAATTTCCATCTACCCCGACCAACAAGCCATAAAAGCCCGCCTATCGAGATAAAAACGGGTGATATTTCGGTAAATTTCCATGCGACAAATTGAGCGGTTAATGTTGTTCCGATATCCGCCCCCAAAATAACGGCCAGCGAGCTGTAAAAGCTTATCAGGCCGGCGCTCACCAGACCTATTGTCAATGCTATGGACGCTGAGGAGCTTTGGAAAAAAACAGTGGAAACGGCACCGGCAAGAAGGCCGTAAAAAGGCCTCTCCGCCGCATATTTTATATATTGTTTTATACGTAGATCAATAATTTCCCGGGTTGTTGAGGAAAGCCGGACAATGCCTATCAGAAACAAAACTATACCGCTTACCGCCATTAAAATTTCTTTCATCTGCCCTTCAACCTGCAAAGTATTTTCTCTGTCCGGTCGTCAATTCCGCTCCGTATGAGCATGAACTAATTACAAATTTATTATAAAAGCTCAAGAGTAATATTACAGCCGCCGGAATTTAGCAGGATATCCGGCCCGCGGTTTTCCTGCGGCAGAACCCGAACAGGCATTAAAACAAGCCACCCTTCGTTGGCCAATCCTGAATAATTTCCATTTTGTTTCCATTTTGTCATTGACAATAATCAACAATCGCGCTTATACCTTAAACTATATAAAATATTATACCGTAGGTATTATATCCACAGGATATAATAGTGTTGCATTACAACTTCTTTCATAAAACAACAGAGATAATATGACGAAGGATACCAACATTAAATCAGCGGAAGATTCCGTCCAGGACAAATCGGCGCAATTTACATCGCCGCGAATTTTCAAGCATGGCCAATTATTTGATGAACTCGGGGTCGAAAGATTTTTGTCCCAGAAAAAACTGATTAATAAACTGAACCATATCAACTTTACCGATGGTCATATCTTTGTTCTTTTTAACAGCGAAATAACCAATGAACAAATCATCGTTAAAGCATATCCCCAACCATGTGTAAAAGATGAGCTGGCCTGCCGCCTGGACACGGAAACCAACCCCAGCGATCTGGAGAAATGTTATCCCGCCTATTTAATGATTGAAGACGGATATAATACAATTTTGGCGTCAACCGGACTTCTCGGTAAAAATGATAATCAAATCAAAATAACTATTCCGGAAAAAAGTTACTTTATAACCAAACGCCGGACAAAACGCTATCAGTGCGCTGATATAAACTGCAAGGTAATCCAGGGTGATATTCATGTGCCGGGTATGTTGATAGATTTTACTCCCCGCAGCCTGGGAATCAAATTGACCGGAACCAGAAAAATGAAAGGCTTTGATGAAAAAAAATCCGTTCTGATAAATCTCTCCAAGAACGGAATTAAGCTTTTTTCCGGCGTCTGCAAATGCATTCGCAACGACATGGATCTGCCGGACGGCAGGATCGTCTTCGTTCCCCTGAGCGACCAGATGGCCTTGTTTCCCAAAAGAGAGCAGCGTAATCCCCGGCAACACATTGTTCCGTCCTTCTCCATGACCTTCAAGCATCCTTTCTTTAAAGGAACGGTGGAGCGTGATGTTTTTGATATTTCTCCGGCGGGATTTTCCATCAAAGACAAAATAGACGAAGAGACTCTCCTGCCCGGAATGATCATCCCGGAAATAACATTGATTTATGCGGGCATTTTAAAGATAAATTGCTCCGCCCAGGTCGTCTACCGCCGGGAAGATCAGGAAAGCAACGATGTTCAATGCGGTCTGGCGATCGTGGATATGGATGTCCATTCCTACAGCAAGCTCAATCATATTCTCGGTTCGTATCTGGATCATAATGCCCGGGTCTCCAACGAAGTGGATATGGATGCGCTGTGGGAATTTTTCTTCGATACCGGCTTCATTTACGGCGAAAAATATGAACACCTCCAGCCCTACCGCGAAAGCTTCAAGGAAACTTACCGCAAATTATATCAGGATAATCCGGATATCGCCCGGCATTTCGTTTACGAAAAAAACGGAAAAATTTACGGCCACATCGCCCTGGTTCATGCTTATGAACCTTCATGGATAATTCATCATTTTGCCGCCCGGAGAATGGGGAACCGCCTGCCGGGCCCCTCGGTCTTAAAACAGATCACCCAGTACATCAGCTCCTACAACCGTTTCCCGTCAGCGAAGATGGATCATGTAATGACCTACTATCAACCGGAAAACAAGGTTGTTAACCGTATTTTCGGCAGATTCGCCCGTCATTTGAATGATCCCCAGAAGAGTTCTCTGGATATATTTTCCTACCTTCTTTTCCGGAAAGAAGCTCCGGCGGAAAAACTGCCGCCTCAGTGGGAGTTGAGGGAAGCGCTGATTTCAGATTTAGTCAAGTTGCGGGAATTTTACCAAAATACGTCCAACGGTCTGCTCTTGAGCGCCCTGGGGCTGGAAATTCCCTCGGAATCTCTGAAGCAATCATTCACTAAAGCCGGCTTCAAGAGGGATTGCCGTACATACTGCCTCTGTTTTGAGGGCAGACAGTTTGCTTTTTTTGTAGTTAACCAATCGGATATGGGTTTAAACTTATCGGATTTGCTCAACAGCATAAAAATAATCGTCCTGGAACCGGATAAACTTCCCTGGGAAAAGTTGTCGGCGGCAATTTGTAATTTATGCGGTTTTTTCACCGAGGAAAAGATTCCGCTGCTTATATATCCTTCCGATTATCTTGCATCGCAAAATGTTGCTGAAGAAAAACAATACGCTCTTTGGATATTGCAGTTAAGATACGCCAGTGATGATTATCTCATATATATGGATAGTCTGATGAAATTGAATACTGGAAAGTAATGATGGAAGATATCCCTCTTTATAACAGTACTCTCCTCGCTACATACATGGATTTACTGGCGGAAAAATACCCGCATGTTAACGTAGAAAAATTATTGGAATATGCAAAAATTTCTCCCTATGAGCTGGAAGACCGGGGACACTGGCTGACTCAGAAACAGATTGACCGTTTCCATGAGTATTTAATGGAGCAGACGGAAAATCCTCAAATAGCGCGTGAAGCGGGCCGCTTTGTCGTGCAGTCAAAATCATCTTCACTTTTACGGC
>DAOQVG010000023.1:0-11626 GCA_035341435.1 Smithellaceae bacterium | reverse complement strand
GAGGAATAAGCACCATACCGGCTACAACCTCACCATGCGCTGCTGCCTCATAAGATGTTGCAATAACAGCATCACAGCCATAGTCTTGGGCTCTCGTCCCATGTTTGGCATTAACGACGGTAGCGATGACTTTGCCCCCGTATTTATGAGCGGCATTGACAATCCAATCTCCCTTACCGAGCGCGAAGTTGATGATGGGAACTCTTTCCTCAAGAAGAACTTTGGCATTCTCATCTGCACCTGGAAAATATAGTGTTGCATTAGCACCAAACGGTTTGTCTGTAAGGCTCCTTATTTCGCGCACGGCACTTCTTGTCTGTTCGGCAGTAAGTGGCCCGGTAGCAAGAATGCCCACACCTCCTGCATTTGAAACGGCGGCTACCATCTTGGGTACGCTGATCCAACTCATGCCTGACATAAATATTGGGTATTTAATGCTGAATGATTCCGTAATCTTGGTTTTCATAATCCCTCCATCAAAAGTAATTTCTTAGTGTCCCCGTCGGAGATGGGCGGAACATCTCGCCTCTATACAAAGTAAGGTTCTGCTAAATCCCGAAGCGACAGCGTCAATACATATTCCTTTAGATATTCGCTATTCCATTGAATTCATTCGACATAACAGGTGAATTCAGGGGGATACATCCGGTTGTTTTAACTTAAAGATAAACTCTAAGCTTTAACCTTTAAAAATGGGTAATGGATTTTCAAGGAAATGTCAAGGTTTTTTTAAAATTGAAAATTTATCGCAGGCACAACAAATGCGTGTAAGGTGAATGACAGACATGACATGCAAGTTTGTCTGCCCCCGGGAGGTTAAGGAGAGTCGGTTGGAACGGCTCCAACTGTTTTGAGAGAAGAAAAGCGGTACAACAGTTGCCACAGCCTTCTAAGACGGGCGAATCAAGGCCGCATCTTTTGGGTGCGAATTGTTATTTTTTCTCTTTATTAGGGACGTCTTTTTGAAAACTGGCTTGCACTCGTCGCTGAAATAAACGCTTCAAGACGTAAGCCCTTATAAATTCGGCTCGTTTAGCTAATTCTTTCGTCAGACGCGAATTCTCCTGTTTCGTCAATCCATTTACAACCTTCCTCCTGAAATGCACTTCATGATCGGCTATCTGACGACCTAAATCCAAATAAAAGTCGAACCCTCGAATGTCAATTCCCAAGGACGATAGCCCCTTGATGATTTCTGTTCCAAACCGGACGTCATCATGGTCATAACGGTTCTTTCCGTCTTCCCACGCATAGGGCATCAGCAAACCCATTTCTTCAGCAGCAACCAGTTCATCATCAGAGAGTCCGGTAAGTTCAATTAATTGATCACGGTCTATAAGAGGTTCCATTTGCGTGCCAAAAATCACCTGTTCTATCGCCACGGCATCTTCAAGTAGAACTCCGTTACGCATTCGCTTCAAAATGTTTTGTATAATGGCTAAGGGATAGTATTTGCTGTCTTGCAGCTTCTTTATAATTTGAAGGGTTTCCACGCAAGACTCATCATAGTAGGACATGCTCTTGTTTTTCTTGTCTGGTGCGGGCAAAAGACCAATTTTTGCGTAATAGCGTATGGTTGTTGCCGGCACACTGCTTTTCTTTGATAATTCACTAATTTTAATTCCCATGTTCAACACTCATATGTGTTTAAGATCATTAATCAATCGCTGAGAGAAAGGATTTAAGATTGTCTCTTCTTTTCAATCCCATTTTTTTCTCAAGCGATATCTGTAAATGTTTATGGCGCTTTCTGTAACACATAACAATTCAGCCATTTCTTTTGATGATTTGCCTTCTTTTATAAAATCGGCAACTTTTACTTCTCTATTTGTAAGGTCTGCAAATTTGTTAGACAATTTCTGTCCAAAAGGAGAGATGATATTTCGTAAATTCGATTCGAGTATGGTGAGATTTGCGGTACTGATGTTGTCGAGTCTTTTCTTTTTCAATTCTTCAATGTAGGGGAAAACGAGTTCTCTAACATTTTTTAAAATACTGTCTTCAAGCTCTCTTCTGTCTTCGCCTCCTCGTTTCAAGAGAACTTTCAGTGCGGTGTTTAGCTCCTCAAGCTCATGCGACTTAATCTCCAGGTCTTGTTCTCTTTTTATTAAGGCATTCTCAGCTTTTTTTCTATCCGTAATATCGCGAATCACCTCTATGGCGCCGGTAACATTACCGTTACTATCATAAAGAGGACTTGCCTTGCACCATAAATGGACGTTCGTGTTCTGTTGACCGAAGTTGGGTATTTCAGCCTCAACGATCAATAGATTATCCACTCTTCTCACCATGGAATATGTATTTTCGTATTTTTCATTTGGCTCAATCACCAGATTAATAGCCATGGGTCTTCTTTTCTTCCAGAACGCCCTGGCGTATTCGTAATTTTTCTTTCCAAGCACTTCTTTTGCTTCAACCCCGGTAAGATCCTCGGCAGCTCGGTTCCAGGCAATTATTTTACCCTCCAAATCGATAGCGAACGTGGCATCCGGAAGAAACTCGATAATCTCGGCCAATCGTTGCTGGGAATCTCGTAAGGCCTGCTCGGCACGTTTGATTTCCGTGACATCTTCAAATGTAGCTACAATCCTTTTTTGCTCAGTCAGTCTATCCCCTATTCTGGCGACACTCATACGGCAGATGATTTCCTTGCCGTCCTTGCGAACGAACGGCATCTGCCATTCAAATATCAAGCGATCCTGCTCTTCCAGAGAAGTATACAGCAATGTTCCATAGTCCAGCCATTCTTGATCGGACCTAAATAAAATCCTCGTGCTTTTCCCAATTAATTCATCCTTCGTCCAGCCGAAAATCCTTTCCATGGCGTCATTGGCAAAAAATATTTGCCTTTTTTCGACGCCGAAAAGGGCATGGGGCACTGATTTGAGAATTGTCGCCTCAAGATTTTGAAGTTGTTCCAATTTGTATCTTGCTTCCTTAATTTCGGTAATCTCCATTGTATTGCCAAGAACAGCTCGTTTACCTTCATAAATTATCGAAGACACTGACTCCATAAGCCATTTTATTTTTCCATTTTTGTCGATGATTCTGAATTCGTAGGGTACATTACGAAGTCCCTTCAGCATCTTGATGGCGTTTATATGGACATCTTGCCTATCTTGCGGATGGACAAATTTTGTAATGTCAGCGCCGAGCAAATCACCCTGATCATAGCCTGAATATTTTGAAATATGTTTGTTGGTAAATTTAATCTTGCCATTTTGAACGAGGTATACCCCTATTTGCAGGTTATTTGTTATAGTAACGTAAAAAGAATCATTATCACTGATCCGAGATGCATTTTTATCTTTGATTAATGTTTTTTTATTCATTTCTCTCCAATATACGGCGCCTGGTGAAACCACTTCAGGTCCTTTTTTAAAGGTTGTATATCCAATATCGTTTCTTTTGCCAAGGGTAGATTCTCCAGAAGAGTCATTGTGTTGGTTCTGACTCGACATTTCTTTCCTTAATGATGTTGCCGAAAGACGATCTGGCAAACGGAATGGCCAGCAAATGTTTTGACTGTAGGGTGTACAGCATGAGCTATCTGATTTCTCATCCTGGGGGAAAGGAAAAGCTGTAAGTCTGCAGACCTTCATCAATCATCAATGATTGGGGCGGCGCAGCTTTTTCCATCACCCTGATCATGGCCTTGTTCGTAGTCAAAATGGTAGCGTTAAAGCCCTTGATACCGTTCGTTTGGGCAATTTCCATGAGCATGCGAAGCATATAGGACGCGATTCCGGTTTGTTGAAATTTCTCATCGATGATGAACGAAACATCCGCAAAGGGACTCCGCGCAAAACGTACATAGCGCCCCTCAGCAATAATTTTTTCTATGCCTCCGTCTGCAATGATCCCCACAATCGACATGGTTTGACGGTAATCGACACTGGTGTATTCTTGCATTCTCACATGCGGCATGGTCTGCACATGGCTGAAGTACCTGTAAAATATACCCTGGTCCGAAAACCGGTAAAAAAGGCGTCGCATACCCTCTTCATCGGATGGTTTGATCGGACGGAAATGGACAGTGACATTGTTCTTGAATGCATAGGTGCGATGAACATGCTCCGGGTAGGCTCGCCCGGTCTCCGGACGATAGATTTGCGTAGAGTAAAGGAGCTTTAGATTCTTAGCCACCCCGATCAGATGATCCCGGTCATTGGGATGCGCAATGTCGATCAGGGCAAGTGTCCGTTCTCTAAGGGAGCGGCCGCCAAGCCGGGCGATACCATATTCCGTGGCAATGATATTGATTAGCTCTGTAGAAAACTGATTCGGGAATTTATCCGCAGAGGATAAGATGTTCGACTCACCCTTGCGGTTGCGGCTAGGGAGAGCAAAAATATTGCATCCGCCCTTCGATAGGGCCGCCCCGTCCATAAATTCATAGTAGTCACTGGGTCCGGCATTTAGATTCTTACGCCTCTGATCAAGAACAATCCCTCCCGTGAGGTCCACTTTATAAGCTGGTATGATCACAATATATTGGTCATTCTGCGCGATGGTCTTCGGGTTGGCGACGATATCGATTCGCTGAAACTCAACGAGTTCATTGCCGTCAAGCCAGCGCATCAACTCCGGTGTCCCCTGGGCGTATGTCACAAGACTCTTGCCGGTGAATATTTTCTTGTTCTTATTTGAGATCGCACCGCAGTTGATTAAATCCATAACAGGATCTGTAAAGACGAGAGAGTGAATCCCAAGGTCCCTTTTCTGTGAAAGATACTTCACAAGCGCCTCATAAAGGGGTCCCAGGAAGAATGCCAGACAACTTCCATCGTTTATGACAGAAGCCACATTCTCAGCCACCCGATCAAATGTTGCGTCCACAGGCCAGCGACGCATATAAAGGAACGGTTCCGTTGCCCTGACTAGATAACGAAAATCATTCATGTGTATCAATGTGTCCCCAAAGGTGTACGGTGTTTGGTCGTTAATTTCACCTACGACTAAAGATGCCCGTTCGATGGCATACTTTGCTACATCGGTTGACACTCCAAGGCTACACATGCCCTTATCATCTGGTGGTGTGATTTGGATAAAGGCTGCATCGATCTTTACGGCCTCAATTTGAAATAGATGGGGAACTTGGGAAAGCTTGCACGGAATCCAGTCAATTCGTCCGGATTTAACGGCACTGTAGCCTCTCTTTACGGAAAAGAACGTCTTCAAACGGTATTTCCCAGAGTAACGCTCATCAGGAGGAATAGCGTCGCCAAGGCTTAGGAGTTGGATAATATCGAGATCCGTCAGATTATCTTTATCGGATTCCATAAGGCACTTGATCAGTGTGCGCGGCTCGGCGACACCAGTGCCAACAAAAACGCTCATCCCTGGTTTGATCTTTGACAAAACCACCTCGGGAGATACGATTTGTTTAGTCCATTCGTCGGTAGCCATCATAACCAGCTCTTAAATCTGCCTAAATTCTGAAAGATTTTGTAGTATATAATCTTAGTCATTTTAAGATGACCAGTCAAGCAGAGTAATATTCACCAGAGTAATATTCACAGTAATATCAAGCAAGCTGTTAAAAATAGTGTTTGGAAATCTGAACAACCTCAGTTATCCCGTAACTGAATACCAGGATGCGAAGACTTCTTTTCGTAATACTTGAGGTAGGTGCACATGTGCTGGTAAGACTTTGTAGATGACAGTGATAACCGTCCCCCTTGTTTTCCCCTTTATCTTGCCTGAACTGTACGGGTCGAAAGCTGCTACCTAATCCCATTTCCCCAAAATCACGACTACGGGAAGTACGCAAGAATCGGATGAATCAGTTTTTTCCTGTGTAACTTTTGTGTAACATTTCCCGATTTTCTCCCCTAATGTTAACTGGGTTTACGCGTGTTTACTTGTGGTGATAAAACTAAGATAAGTGTTCGAGATCAAAATTTATTCATCCTACTCTTGATTTCTCTGAAATTACCTGATATTATCACGGAAATGAATTCAGGGTCTAGTGGGTGTACGCCTGTCCGGGTTCAAATCCCGGCTTCGGCACCAAATTGAAATTTTATTCCTTAGTTATAATGGGGGTTTAGATAATTGCTCTAAACCCCCATTATTTTCACAAGGAAGATGCTCTGGCCGGAAAGAAGATGGCGATTGCCATGAGCTATGGCGGCGATGACCCCAGAAGACAAAGGAAATAATAGAATTCCATCCAGAGATGAAAGCGGCAAACTCATTATCCAATACTCTATGTTGCCGAATATCGTGGCTCATTCAATCAGGGTCATGGAGGTCGCGCTTGCCATTGTGGACAACTTAAAAATCCATGGAGAAATAAACGGAGGGATAAGAGTATGGACGTGAAATTGAAAGAGGGATTTAATCGGGATTGGAACAGGTATTTCCCCGGCGCCGAATTGCCAATCGGTTTTTTCTACGGTAACGCGCCGGAACCAAAATCTCAGGTCAAGCCGGCCAAAAACCATCGTTGCATTTTCGCCGATTTGATTAAAGTCCGTAGCGGCAAGACCGCTTCCTTTAATGTTGACACGATTGGTTGCGGCGGCGGTAAGCGCTACCTTGGTTTTACAGGCATAGCCAGGCCGGATCTGCCCTACTTCTTATCATGCGGCATACCCGGCAAGCTGGAGGGAGAGCGCTACAAGAAATCCCCGGCGCTGGTCAAGGATCTGATGAAAATGCAGAAACCGTTTAAAGCGCCGGGGGAATACATTAGCTTCAAGCGATGGGACCATATGGATGAGGAAGACAATCCATTAGTCGTGATATTCTTCGCAACCCCTGATGTCCTTGCCGGGCTTTTTACTCTGGCCAATTTTGATGAAAGTCAGCCGGACGGGGTTTTTTCTCCCTTTGGATCCGGATGCGCCAGCATTGTCGAATATCCCTATAAAGAGCTGAAATCATCCGACCCAAGATGCATACTGGGCTCATTTGATGTTTCGGCAAGGCCATATATCCCTTCCTCCGCATTAAGTTTCGCCGTTCCCTGGCCAAAATTTACCCGTATGGCAGAGAACATGAAGGAGAGTTTTCTCACGACAAAGTCATGGAATAAAATAAGAACGAGGCTGAAAAAAGATAATAGCCAAAGAACTTGACCCCGAGGCACGGGTTTCTTTCCGAGAGTTGCTGAGGTCCGAGGCGGCAAGCAGGAGTGCTTCTTATGCAAGGACCGGCGATTATCCGTTTTGGAGATAAACCGGAAAGCGTCCCCGCGAGTTCATTCGTAAAAAGAAGATTTCCGGCTATTCCATGTTTAAATTAAATTTCCCCCGCAATATTTCCGCCTTGTAGCGCAGGGTAAATACCCCGTAAACAACGTTTAGCGCCGGATCATGTTTTTCATTTGCGGTATCTTCCGGGATAGCCCAATCTTCGGCGACATCGTTTCTGTTCAGAGAAATCTGTTTTTCGACATTAAGGGAATCAAAAGTAACCCCATCGCTTTTGAGCTTTCTTAACAAGCTTGTTGCGTGAGCTTCCTTAAGCGGAACGGTGATTTTTTCAAATCCATAGGCGTCATCAAAAAACACCAGCAGCGGCATCGGGAAGTAGTTGGTGAGCATCATCGGTACGCTGAAAGATGGATAAGTATTTTTATTGACGGCGAGATTACAGATGTCCTCATCCATTTCGTGGTCTTGGGAATAGCCCTCCAGCCGATATTTGACGGCGGCATTCAAGGCATTTTTTTCAAGGAAACTGAGACCCTCCATGGGATGATTTTTTACCGGGGAATTAGCCGATGGAACAAAGTGGCGGTAGTAAACGTATACAGGAATTTGAGTAGCAGGGAATGTGAAGATGTGGCTCGTCTCGAGGCTCTTGTAATCATAGGTTTGCCGGCCGCATCTTTGGGTATCGAACCAACCGCGGGCAAATTCAATTTGCGTTGACGCCTTTGGATCACTGACAGAAATTCTTGCGTATCCTTCCCCGCTATACTCCAACAATTTGCCTACAAATCCCGACTCGTCCCGATAATTTGGGTTGAACGCCCTTTTTTTTAATTCAGCTTTGACATGCAGTTTCAGTATCTCCTTCGTGCTTTGGGTCTTGTGCTCATGTTTCTCTCCGTATTTGTCCTTGAATTTCATGTCGTTTACTTTGCCTAAGCGCTGTTCGGAGTAAACATCAACTGCAACCTCTGGCAGTGCGCTTACCAAAATTTTTTGCTTAACGTTAATATCCCAATAGACAGGTTGATTATTTTCATCAAGGCCCAAAAGATCCGGGGAAGTTTCACTGCATAGCTTGGATGTTATCTCGCCGCTGATTTCGCTGTCGGTATTAGAAGCTGTAAGTTTTAATAGCCTGTTATAACCATCCTCGCGGGTTATGTCTTTCGAGTAATTCAGCGAGCCAAGCGAAGAAGGGGTCAATTTAATCTCATCCAGCCATAAACCATCAATAGGCTTGTTTTTGTAATCGAGCGCCCGAACGGAAATATTCCTGACTTCACCGGGCAAAACATGGATGACCGGTTCCTGCTCAATCTTCACGGGGCAGGCGATGGTGATCTTTTCTTTCTCAGATTCAATGGGTTCCAAACGAAGGGGTTCGGGAATTCCGAAAAACTTGGTTACTTTAGTCTCTATAATGGCCATGGGACGTCTGCATGGGTAGGTTGTTTGAAAGCAGCTCTTGTCGAATATTGTATTATCAATATTAATTTTCTGTATCTTTCCAATTACTTCCTGATCGCTCCTGGCAATGGGGGTGCTGTCATACATAAAGGTTTCACCGGAGGCCCTGCTGGAGAAACAGTATAATTTTTGCCCTTCCCCATCAAGACCTATCGCTCCATACTTGTCATGAATTTCCTCCACTTTAATTTCGAGATTCGTATTGTCCGGTCGGCGCTGAACCTTTCCGGTCGATATTTTGTACTTGATCTTAGTGGGCCTCAGCTCCTGGCGCAGAATCGGCTGCATGGTATTTATTATCTGCCGCATGGGTTGTTTAAACTGGTCAAGCTCATCTCTGTTATTGGCTGTCAACATCTTATTGAAAATTGTTATTGATTGCCCCGTAGAAGATTTACGGGTAATTTGCAGCCCGATCATTATTTTTCGGTTCAACTCCACATTTTCAGTTAATATCACGTCTATTGATACCAACGTGTTACGGGACGGGCGCACATATTTGATATTGCCAATGGCCACATCTCCTGATTCCGTATTCGGCAGGTTAAGTCTCAGCCAGTTTTGCAGGTGCGGCGGGTTATTGGTTGCCGAGCCATCGTCATTGATAACTAAGGACGAAGCGGAAAAAGCAACTTCGGGCTCCCATGAGGCGCCACATTCAAATTCATCGGCCAGAAGGCTTGAGTGACACAAAAGCACACAAATCAAGGCCGATAAGTAAAATATATATTTGAAGATTTTACTCCGTAAGCAAGAAACCATGTCTTTATTTCTCGGTTATTCTGGTGATCTGTATGTTGGTCGGGCCGCCTGTTGTTTTGGCGACAATCTGGATGCTCCGCACATTGCCTGCTTTGCCGGACATAAATATGGTCATTGTTTGATCACCAATGGTATGGTTCACTGTTTGCTGAATATTTTTAAGGTTTGCTTTGTAAAATGAAACAACCTTGTCATAGCTGTCGTTGGTGGACATTATATAGGTAGCCGCAATTCCTGGGGCAGGACCTTTTGCATCGCCGAGTTGTCCCGAGGAAACTACCTCTGAGCCGGGGTAAACCGGTGCGCCGAGTTCGGTCTCGCTTACCGCCTGCTGACCGGCCTTAATAGTCAAAGAACCCTGATTGGTCTCAATTTTGACCACATCTTTGCCGCTGTCCTGCTTGTTTGTTACGGTTACCTTCCCTTCCGGGGTTTTCACCGTAGCGGACTCATCCTTGCCACAACCGGTCATAAAAAGAATGGCTGCCGCGATAAAACACGACGCAAAGGCAAAGGCTGTATTTCTTTTCATAATAACCTCCATTAGAATTGATGGTGTATTAATTAATACGGTAGGTCAGGAAGTATCATAACTTGACATTTTATCCAACCTCCTTATTTCCCAATCCGAAGACCACCCGTGATACTTTCATGAGCAAGACTTCTTTTCCCATCAACACTGATCAGAGAAAAATCTCTCCCTAAAATTATGGAAATAAATATTTTGACAAAAGGACTTTGATGCAAATAGTAAAAGACACGCATAATTAAGAAACAGAAACACTTTATTGCAACCAAATGAGGCTTATAATATGAAAGAGCTGCTAACGATTATTTTGGTCATAGCCGTCTGGTATGTGCTCCAGGCCCATATCCTTCCCCGGCTGGGAATATCCACCTGACTGAAACCATCCCGCCGGTCGGCGGATAATCAGCGGGATTTGTCTAAAGACGACGAGGGGAGGGAGAAATAATGGTTCATGGTTCCAAGAGATGACCAAGCATGAAAACGAGATATTTATCGCTCCTGATCCCGCTCGCGATGCTGTTGAGCGCCTGCTTTGGCCAGATGCATCACGAGTTGCCAGCGGCGACGGTGTATGTGGACGCCAAGTCGGATTGGATCGACACGGGGATTCGTGTCGTTAAAGGGCAAACCGTATTCTTCCGAAGCGAAGGCGCCTGGGCGGTCGCTCCTCACGACGAAAGGGAAAGATGGCCCGATGCCGGTCCGGAGGGGCATGGCAATCATCCGGGGGAAGTGGTGCACCAAGCGGGAGATCGCAAAAAGGAGTTGCCCGGAACGCCTTTTGGAACGCTCCTGGGCCGGGTGAGTCGCCATGTTTTTCCCATCGGCATCCGGAACGAAATTATCATGCCTGCCAGTGGCAAGCTATATCTGGTCATCAATGACTACCCCTTTTATCGGCACGACAACCGCGGAAGCCTGAAGATAACGATTTTAAAGGAATAATAACTAATATGAACCCTATTCCGAAGCTATGGTCAACGAGAGATCGACCCCCGTTTGTATCATGGACGGGAACGGCCCTGCTGATTTTGGTGGCGCTCCTTGGCGGGTGCCAATCCCCAGCGGCGGAAGTCAAAAGAAATCATGACGTCAAGGCGGCCATGGCCAATCCCGCGTCGGTAAACTGTCTGGAGAAGGGTGGCCGGTTGATCATCCAAACAAGAGGCGATGGCGGCGAATACGGGATCTGTGTATTCGAAGACAATCGCCGGTGTGAGGAATGGGCGCTTTTTCGGGAAGAATGTCCCCCGGGCGGGAAAAAGGTAACGGGTTTGGTAACCCCGGCGGCTCAGTATTGCGTCATCACGGGTGGAAGCTACGTCGTCACCGGGGCCGCCAATACCCCCGCGGAACAGGGAAACTGTGTCCTGAAAGACGGCCGAAGCTGTGATGTCTGGGATCATTACTCGGGGAAATGCCCCGGGTAGGATTTCTTCCCTCCGCATAGGCGGAGAATGAATTAGTGATTCCTCCGGCCGCGGCGGCAGTCATATGCCCATCTCTTTCGCTTCCCGTGGGCGGGGGATAAGGAGCCATGTCCGATTCATGGAGAAGGAAAACAGACCGGGAAAGACATCGAAGGCGCCGGCGCTGGCCGTAATCGGCGCCGGACCGGGAGGCCTTCATGCCGCCATCGCCGCCGCCCGCCGGGGCATGAAGGTCGTCCTGTTCGAAAAGGGGGACGTCGGCGACCGCATCG
>DAOQVG010000022.1:0-11707 GCA_035341435.1 Smithellaceae bacterium | reverse complement strand
ACTCATAAGATCTCATCATTTTATTGGCCAGAAGATACGGCAGAGGAAGTAGTTCCGGCGTTTCATCACAGGCGAAGCCGTACATAATACCCTGATCGCCTGCTCCGATTTCATTGTACTGGTTCAAAAGACAACTCGTACCCTGATTAATGTCCGGCGACTGGGGAATGATGGCGTTGAGCACACCCATTAAATGTCCGTTCAGTCCGACGGCTGCATGGTTATACCCAAGCTCAATTACGGAATCTCTGACAATTTTATCAATGTCAACATACACTCTTGATCGAACTTCGCCGCCGACCATACATATTCCCTTGCCCAGAAACACTTCAATGCCGCAGTGCGGCATATTCGCCAGGGTCAGCTTTTCTTTTTTCTCTTCATCGAGAATGGCCGCAATAACATTGGCGGCGATAATGTCGGCGACCAGATCAGGATGACCGACTTTGACGCTTTCCGACGAAATTTGCATAACTTTCTCTCCTCGCTGATTTTTTATGCGGGTTTTTAAGAATCAAAAAAAACCCGCGCCAAAGCACGGGTTCAATTGATATTTCCTTTGATCTTCAGTGCTTTAGCACATTTATAGAGCGGAGCAATTTACTTTTAAATCACCGCTTTTATACTTACATATCACATCAACTTCTAAAATCAAGAATAATTTTATTATTTATATATCTTTGTATATAAGCAGCCCTCAAACGATCAGTTCGGCAAGAGACACATATTGCATTGAATGCGCCTCGGCGACAGGGCGACTGGTCAGGTTTCCCTGAAAAGTATTGATTCCCCGAACAAGTGCCGAGTCCGTCCGCAAAGCTTCCCGGAGACCGAAGCGGACGATTTTGAGAGCATAGGGAACGGTAACGTTGTTCAGGGCGTAGGTCGATGTTCTGGGAACGGCGCCGGGCATATTGGTCACACAGTAATGAATGACTTCGCCGACGCGGTAGACGGGGTCGCTGTGCTTTGTCGGTCGGGAAGTTTCCACGCATCCGCCCTGATCAATGGCCACATCCACGATAACGCTCCCCGGCTTCATCACACCCACCATTTCCCGCGTCACCAGCTTCGGCGCCTTTGCGCCGGGAATCAGCACGCTGCCAATCACGCCGTCGGCATGTTCAACGGAATCGGCAATATTCTGAAAATTGGAGCCCAGCGTCGTCAGATTACCGTGCAACACTTCATCCAGATAACGCAGACGATCCGCATTGCCGTCAATAATAGTGACATGAGCTCCCATGCCCAGGGCTATTTTTGCGGCATTGCTGCCCACAATCCCGCCGCCCAGAATCACCACCACGCCCTGACGGACACCGGGGACCCCTCCCAGAAGCTTTCCCCGCCCCCCGTTTTCTTTCTCCAGATAGTGGGCGATAACCTGGACGGACATGCGGCCGGCCACTTCCGACATGGGCATCAAGAGGGGCAATGCGCCGCTGTCCAACTGAACCGTTTCATAGGCTATAGACGCGGTTCCCTTATCCAGAAGCGCCCGGGTAAGTTCAGCTTCGGCGGCCAGATGAAGATAGGTGAAGAGGATCATGTCCTTCCTTAAGTAAGCGTACTCTGTGGGCTGCGGTTCCTTGACTTTCATAATCATCGTTGCCCCTTCCCATACAGGGGCGGCGTCCGGTAAAAGCCTGGCTCCCGCCTCCAGATATTCCTGATCGCAAAAGCCGCTGCCCTCCCCTGCACCGGACTGCACAAGAACTTCGTTTCCCGCCTGAACCAGCATGCCGACACCGCCTGGCGTCAAGGCTACCCGGTACTCGTTATCCTTGATTTCTTTTGGAATTCCTATATTCATAAAGTCTCCTGTAAATAGATGTTGATGTACTCGTGATAAGTCGTGAAATTAAAATTTTTTTAGGCGACTTCGTAAAAAGGTCGCAGGCAAGGCGCGCGAATACCGAGGAATGAAGCGTACTTAGGGTACGCCGCAGTGACGAGGGATGAAGCGCAACGCAGCATCCGGCCTTTTTACGAAGTCGCCTGATGTTAAATTCCGATCCTTTCCTTGAGCAATGTATACCGCTTTTGCGTCTTGTTGTTTCTTACTGCAATCGCCATTGCCTTTTTTGTTCCGACTATCACGACCAGTTTCTTGCCCCTGGTGACGCCGGTGTAAAGCAGATTCCTCTGCAGCATAACGTAATGCTGAGTCAAAATGGGCATCACCACCGCCGGATACTCCGATCCCTGGGATTTATGGATGGAAACGGCATAGGCGTGAACCAGTTCATCCAGGTCCGCATAGTCATAAATGATCTCGCGCTCATCAATTACCACGACAACTTCCTTCGCCTCTTCATCAATGGAGGATATCATGCCGATGTCGCCATTATAAACCTCTTTTTCATAATTGTTGACCACCTGCATGACCTTATCGTGAACTTTATAAAGACGTCCGCCGCGCTGTACGCCTTCATCTCCCGGATTTAACGCCTTTTGAATTTCTACATTTAGATTGCCGGCTCCGACCGTTCCCTTATGCATCGGTGTCAGCACCTGAATGTCGTTCAGGCAATTCAAGCCGAACCGCTGCGGAATTCTTTCTTTGACCAGGTTGATGATCAGCTCTAACGCTTTCTGCGGATCTTCATGCTCTATAAAATAGAAATCATCAAGTTTATCCTGGTTCGCGATTAAGTTGGGAAAGGCTCCTTCGTTGATTCTATGGGCATTGACGATAATAGAGCTTTCTTTGGCCTGGCGGAATATCTCGTTTAACTGAACAACTTCGATGGCCCCGGAATCAATGATATCGCGCAAAACATTGCCGGCTCCCACCGACGGGAGCTGGTTGACGTCGCCGACCATGATGAATGTGGCGTTTACCGGCAGCGCCTTGAGCAGATGATGCATGAGCAGAGTGTCCACCATGGAAGCTTCATCAACGATCAGCAGATCGCAGTCGAGGGGATATTCTTCATTCTTCTGGAAACCGCCCCGGCGCATATTGTACTCCAGCAGACGATGGATCGTTTTTGCTTCCTGGCCGGTGGCTTCGCTCAGGCGTTTGGCGGCTCTGCCCGTGGGAGCGGCCAGCATAATCCCGGCTTTAATGGCTGAAAATATCTTTAGAATGGCATTGATGATCGTCGTTTTTCCCGTGCCCGGACCACCGGTAATCACCATAACCTTATTTTCCGCGGCCCGCCGGACGGCTTCAATCTGTTTTTCGGCCAGGATCAGCGAAAGCCTCTCCTGCACCCACTTGATGGCTTTTCCGGAATCAATTCTCCGGATGGATTTAGGCGCCGCAATCAACTTCTTCAAACGCTCGGCAAGATATTTTTCCGCCGCATAATAACCGGAAAGGTAAACCGCTTTATTGTTTTCCTGATACTCCGCAAGATTCAAATTTATGTCTTCGATGACGACACGCTTGTCCATACTGACAGCGGCCATCGCCAGGACAATGATTTCCCGATCAATATCGAGCATCTCCCTGCATTTTTCGATCAACTTTTCGTAAGGAAAATAAACATGTCCTTCGTCCGCCATTTCATGGAGGACATAAAGAATGCCCGCTTGCGCCCTTAACTCGGAATCTTTCGCAAAGCCCAGCTTTTGAGCAATTTTATCGGCGGTGAGAAACCCGATGCCGAAGATATCCGTCGCCATTTGGTATGGGTTCTCCTGAACAATTTTAATGGCGTCGTTGCCGTAGCGCTTGTAGATCTTCGCCGCATAGGCGGAACTGACACCGTGGGACTGCAGAAAGATCATCACGGCCCGAATTTCCTTCTGTTCCTCCCATGCCTTTTTAATCATGCCGATGCGCTTTTGACCAACGCCTTCCACGGCAGTAAGTTTTTCAATCTCGTTTTCGATTACATCCAGCGTTTTCTCTTGAAACATCTTGACGATGCGTTTGGCCATGACCGGACCGATGCCTTTCACGAGACCCGAGCCCAGATATTTTTCAATTCCATGGACGCTGGCGGGAGTGGTGGTCTGGCAGAAGACGATCTTGAACTGTTCGCCGAATTTCGGATGATTGCCCCACTCGCCTCTCATTTTGATAATTTCTCCGGGCGTGGGATTGACGATGTTCCCGATAACGGTTACCGGCTCTCGTACTCCATAGACCTTTACTTTGGCAACGGTATAGCCGGTATCCTCGCTGGTGAAGGTTATCCGTTCGATTTGACCTTGCAGATCGGTGAGGTTATTTGTTTTCATCATTTAGAAAAATGATCTCGAACTAATTTTTAAATTTTTCTGGAAAGGCTGCAATACTCTGTTTCTTTTTTACGTTCTGACTTCCTAATTAATTAATCTTGCTTTAATATTTACCGCAACGGCAAAACTTTTGCAATATTTTCCGGATTGTCGAATCACCAACTTGAGACTATTGCCTAAATTCCTTTCTTAAGTTTGATCCAGGCAATATTCCGCATAAAAAAAGGCGCTCCAAAAATATACACATTCCTGGAACGCCTTTTGATCTTTTACCTGGCTTTAATTAGCGCGGAATTACATTTTCTGCTGCCGGACCTTTTTTACCCTGCACAACATCAAAGCTGACAGACTGTCCTTCCGTCAAGGTTTTAAAACCGGAACCCTGAATAGCGCTGAAATGGACAAAAATGTCCCCGCCATCTTCCTTCTCGATAAATCCAAAACCTTTACTCTCGTTAAACCATTTTACTTTACCTTCTGACATAACTGGAATCCTCCTTTCCATAAATTTATCAAAAGTCGAATTCCCGCAAGACAGAATAAAAAAAACCACCAAGTCTTAAATCTAAAGAGCATGGCGGCATCCTTTGCACTTCAAATCTTTGTAACCCAACTTTTCCTGTGCCCCACTTAAAAATAATTAAGGGATACACAATTGTCGCCTCTATACTGGACTTAGAATCTAATGTCAAGCTTTATTATTTAATATTGATCGTACAGCGTCCAGTGCTCCAAAGGACGCATTTCATCCTGCGGCGACAGGGGTGCTATCTCTCTGATGAAACGTGAAGGCGACAGCATCAACGCGCCGGCGGAACGGGTGTAATCAACGACGGGAGAGCTCAAATAAAGTTGATCTTTCGCCCGCGTTACGGCGACATAAAAAAGCCTTCTTTCTTCTTCTTCACCACCTGGTTCTTTCAAGGCGCGCTGCAGAGGAATCATGCCGTCGGCGCACCAGATTAAAAAGACGTAAGACCATTCGAGGCCTTTCGCCTGATGAATGGTGCTTAAAACAACTCTGTCATCCTTTTGATGTTCTTCCAGTTCTTCCTCTGTATTCATATTTGTCAGCAAGGCCAACTCGTTCAAGAAATCTTCCATCTGAGAAAATTTAGAGGCAAAATTCCCCAGTTGAATCAAATCATCCTCGCGCGACGAACCGTCAGAATAATTATCCTGCAGATAAACACGGTAGCCGCCTTTGTTTAACAGGACCTCAACTATTTTCTCCGGAATCCGCTCCTCCGGCGGCAGTTCCAGTATTGTGCTGATCGTATTGCGGCAATCTTCAATACCCGGCTTTGCCGCCTTGGGAATTATTTTCATAAACTCGCCGCCGAGTACGGTTTCCAGGGGATTTTCTTCCTTGACCAAATATTTCCAGAGCTTTTCCACTGTTGCTTTGCCGACTTTGGGATACATGATCATAATGCGTCGCCAGGCCAGTTCGTCATGCGGATTAACGATTATCCGCATATAGGAAGTGACATCTTTGATGTGCGCCTGTTCAAAAAAGCGGATACCGGAGCGGACATCGAACGGTATGTCGCGCCTCACAAATTCCATCTGCACTTCCATGGAATGGTAATGGGCGCGGTAAAGCACGGCAATCTCTCCCAGCGGCACTCCACTGCGAGCCAGCTCCGTGATTCTCTGGGCTACAAAATCGGCCTGTTTGAGCACATTTTGCGCCGAAACCATCACCGGCCGCATTCCGCTCGCGCGAACGGCCCTTAGTTCTTTGGGAAACTGTTTTTCATTGTTGGTAATGCTCAAATTCGCCAAGTGCAATATCTGCGGTGTGCTGCGGTAATTCGTTTCCAGCTTGAAGATTTTACAGTCCGGATAACGATGAGGGAAATTAATGATGTTGCTGAAATTCGCGCCGCGAAAAGAATAGATGCTCTGGGAGTCATCACCCACAACCATCAGGTTTTTATGCCCCGACGCCAAAAGATCGACCATGTCGGCTTGAATAATATTGGTATCCTGGTACTCGTCGACTAAGACATGCTCAAACCGCCCGGCATATTTATTTAACAAATCCGGATTTTCCGCCAGCAATGTGCGGCAATTACAGAGCAGATCGTCAAAATCCATCACGGAAAGATCTTTTTTCTTTTGTATGTACAGCAGGGCAATCTGATTGATTTCATTAAATAGATGCAGAAAAAAAGGGTATCTCGTCTGTAGGATGTCTTCCAGCGTATTTTGGGTGTTTACAACGAGGCTGACAATTTCGGCGATTACATTATTCCGGGGGAATTTAGTTAGTTTCGGATTGATTTTTAACTCCGCCATGCAGGTGGAAATGAGCTGGCGGGCATCTTCGCTGTCCAAAATCGTAAAGTTGTTCTTATAGCCGAGCCGAAAAGCGTAACTTCTTAAAATAACATGGGCGATGTGATGAAAAGTCCCACCGAGTATTTTTCCGGTGTACGACTGAAGAATATTTTCCACACGCCCCAGCATGGAACGAGCGGCCTTATTGGTAAAGGTTGCCAGTAAAATACGATCCGGCTGGACACCGCTTTCCAGCAAACGGGCCACGCGATAGGTTAAAGTACGGGTCTTGCCGCTTCCTGCTCCAGCCAGAACAAGAAGCGGCCCGCCTTCTTCCATTACAACCCGATATTGCTCGGCGTTGAGTTCTTTTTCATAATCGATCATTAAAAATTGAAACCTTCTTATACCACCTTGCATTCAAAGCATCAGCTTCGGCAAGGAAGAGGCTCCGCAGCCAACAAAGTTAGGCGAAGAATGCGACTTGGTATCACAGCGCCTTTTTTATAGCTTCCACAGTATCTTTAGAGCTCAACGACAGGAAGTTTTTGAGCAATCCTTCCTTCTCGTAAAAACCGATCAACGGAGCCGTTTTCTCATTGTAAGTCTCCAGACGATAGGAAATTGCTTCTTCAGTTTCATCGGCCCGCTGAACAACCGGACTGCCGCACTTCTTGCATTTGTCGCCTTCAGCCGGAGGATTGCTTTTGACATTGTAAATTTCCTGACAAGCAGAGTTGGAGCATGTTCTTCTGGTTGTGAGCCGGTCTAATACAACTTCACGGGGCACATCCAGGTTGGCAACGAAATCCATTTTAATGTTTAGTTTCGCCATCAGCTTTTTCAGGTCCTCGGCCTGGGGGATTGTCCGGGGAAAACCATCCAGGATAAATCCTTTCTGACAATCCGGTTCCTGCAAGCGTGCTTCCATGATATCCATAATTAAGGAATCGGGAACAAGGTCTCCCTTATCCATGTATTCTTTTGCTTTTTTGCCTAACTCCGAACCTTCCTTAACCGCTGCGCGTAAAATATCACCGGTGTATATCTGCACCGAACCGTCGAATTCGGTCAAAAGCTTGGCTACCGTGCCCTTCCCTGCTCCGGGAGCGCCCAACAATATTATTCTCATGATTTCCTCCATACTTTGCAATTTTATCTTCAATAAATAAACTTTTAAACGAGATGGGCTTATAGAGGAAAATATCTTTACGGTCAAGGTAATATGAACATTTGCCAAAGGGGAGAGAAAAGTCTCCATATCTTTTGCTCCCGAGATGTCCGGGGCAAAGAATCCCGCCGAAGTAATGGATATAACGAAGAATTAATTGACAACAGGTCTGCCCCGTGCGATAAGTATATTGTAATAATAAGTGGAAAATCTTGCCATCTATATGGTGTAGCTTTCCACTTTTTGCACTGATAAAATAGAATGATGAATATGGAATATATTCAAAAGATTTATCAATATATTTCAAGGAGGTAGTATGAAGTTCAAAACCTTTGTCACATTGATAATTGCCGCCGGATTTGTCCTGAACGGTTGCACTGCTACTTATACCGTAAAGAAGATTCGCCGGACTCCTGAAAACCTTCAGGCCTACAGGGAATGTCAAAGGACATTAGCAGTTGCCTATGGTTATGACCAAGAGGGGTATAAAAACTGTACTTGCAGTGCCTGAAAACCATCGAATCAACCACCGAAAATGTCACATTGACCACAAACACACCCTATCCTGTTGCCGATTGTGAGGAAATTGAGAGAATTGGCTCGGAAATATATTACTTTTGCAAATAAGAGTGAGATAATTTCTTAATTTAAGCACAGTAATAATGCTGAAAAGCGGCAGTTTCGGCTCGGCTGATTATTTTTGGATAACGATCAAGAAATGAGGGAGGAAATGGTAATGAAAGTAAAACCGTTTGTGCTCGTTGTTTTTTGCGTCTTCTTGTCAATGGTATTTGCCGCCTGCTCGTCGGTTCCACTAATTCAGCGAAGCGACCCTAATGATCGTCTTAAGGGACTCGCGCAAGAATCTGAAAACATCAGATCGCTGGGAGAGCGTTATTGGCTGAGATCTCTGAATTTTTGGGACAAAAATGAGATTTACAAAAAAATGAAAGCATCGGCTAAAAATCTGGGTGACGCCGGTAGAAACGATGCAGAAGCCGCCGTCAGGCAGGCCGCGAAGAAGCATCTCGAAGATTTGTATCAAAACGAGAACCCGTTGATCCGTCTGGTCGCCTTCCGGGAAGTGCAAGACCAGGAGATCATACGAAAAGCCGCCTTGTATGACAAGTTGCTGGAGGTGCGTTGCATTGCCGCATCCCGATTAAAAGATCCGGCGGTACTGACGGAGTTGTCCCGAGCGGACGACGCTGCCGGGCGAATCGCACGTCTGAAGCTGGGATTGATGGACCCCGTTGTTGTGAAGACCTTCTCGCAGGAACCTGTTTTATCGGTCGAAACAGAGACGCGCCTGCAAATATCCGGCCCCGTAAAGAGAGAGGGCTATTTCACAAACTTCGTTGTCCAATCCGGTGATCAGGTTCTAATTAAAGGAGGAGAACGTCTGGTCATAAAGGGAAAAGCAGACGCTAAAGCAACAAAAACGCAAAGCGGCGAGACCGTGTACATGTTAAATTTCGGATATCCGATTGGAGCCGGCGAAGTTATTTCCAAAGCTTCGTCCGCTGGTAAAACGGGAAGCTACGGCGAGAAGTTCGAAATAATCGATCAACTGGAGCTTGCCCCGGTTTTTGTTCTCTTCAATATGATGGTCAACTCAAATTTCCCTGTCGGCGCTGCGACTGAAATTGTCCATTCAACAAGCAGCAGCGATCTGAAAAACGCGGCGATTCGATACCTGAAGATGAAAAAATGAGAGACAAGAAGATTTGTATCAGCCGGGCAGAGAAAGAACACAGATGAAGTTCCTGATAATAGACCAGGAACTTCATCTGTCTGATTGGCCGCCGATTTATGGCATTATTATTGCTGAGAATAGAACCGACGTAATATTAATGCACCTTATTTTCTTACAACAACACAACTACTTAATATTACGGATAATTCAAATGGCTTCCTTAACTTGCGCTTAATGGAAGTCATAATAATGACGTTATAATAAGGAGTCTAACAACCATATGGAAACAAAACCTACCGGCAGCAACGCAGAAAATATCTTTAGTCCCAAGATCCAGACCATTGTCCAGAATGCGTCAAAACTCTTTTCAGACGAGTTAAAAACCGCCATGCGTCAGAAGCCGTCGACAAATGCTCCGGTGATCGACAAGCCTTTCGAATATATTGTTCAAAAGGGAGACAACATCTGGAATATCGGAAAGATAATTTTTAAGGTTGATCCTAAAAAGATAGCCAGAGATAATGGTCTGACCAATCCCCATCTGATTAAGGTCGGCCAAAAATTAATAATAAATCCTTCCACATCCCAGGACATTCAGCCCGGGTCGGGCGAGAAAATAACCGCCACGTGGTACGGCGCAGAGCATCACAATAAGCGAACGGCCAGCGGGCAGCGGTTCAATATGTATCAAAACACCCTGGCCCATAAAACATTGCCCATAGGAACAAGGGTGCGTTTGACCAATCCCCATAACGGCAAGGTTGCTGAAGGAGTCGTCAACGACCGCGGCCCCTTCATTAAAGGCCGGGATGTGGATGTTTCGTATGCCATGGCTAAACAGCTTGGCTTCCTCCAAAAAGGTGTCGCCAAACTCGTTATGGAAAAAATATAGATTATTCAGTTCTTGGTTGGGACATTTACTAATAAGCGCGGAAATCATAAAATCGAATTTTAGCTGCATTGACGGCAATCCGCCCGGAGCAGGCTGGACAAAGAAACGAGTCCATCAAGCATGAAGAATTTCGTAAATATGAGGAAAAAGAGATCCGTTTATGCCAGCCTGCTTCCGGCGCTGAACTCCCATTCTGACGTGCACGGAATTATTTCTCCGGCGCGAATTTTACAGGGTCAGAATCTGATATCCCTTTTCAATATAAGAAGACATGGAAGGATGTCCGCTCATATCCCCCACAAGGGGAATTCCCGTGGTTGAATTGTATTCAAGAACTCCCATTTTCGCCGAGCAGCCTTTGCATATTGCGTCAATCAATTTCTTTTCTTTAGCCTTTTTGTATAAAGGGTTATTGGACTCCTCCATCTCTTTAAGCAGCGCTACGGCTTCGCCTTCGATCACAATTTTCGCATCCATCCCTTTGCTGTCCATATCGAGGGCATTCAAGAGCACATGAACAAAGCACATGGGATTTCCTCTAAAGGCAAAAATGACATACTTATTCATTACCATCTCTCCTTCCTCCATTTATTTGGAAAAGAATGTTACTCCTTAATTTAAGTATAAGAAATAAGGTTCAGACCCGTCAAGGAAATTTCAGCCGCGCCAAAGACTCTTTCACAGCTCTGCGAAGGACAGCACTGCAACCAGCTTCACCCCGGCTTTTGGGTTTAATGATTATTCCTTCTTTCCACACCTCAAATCAGGTGATCGAAATGTATTGACCCATGCAGTAGTATTGCTTATAATTTTTTTCCAGTCAGGAAAGTACGGATCAAACAAACAGAAAATCAATTCGAGAAGGAGGAAAGGATATGTTAAAAAATACCGTCTTCGTTTTTTTTCTTTTTGTGCTTTCTACGGGATTAGCAATGGCGAAAGAACCCGGCGGGGTAGAAAAAGTTCCTGATCACGGCCGGCAGCCCTGGGTTGTCGATATCGAAGATCTGACGAAAAATAATAACAATTTCCGCACGGCGAAGTGGACGGGAAAAAATCTTCAGATGACCGTCATGTCCATCAAGCCCCGGGGCGAGATAGGTCTGGAAATACACGAAAAAGGCGATCAATTTATTCGCATAGAAAAAGGCGAGGCCCGCGTGGTCATGGGAAAAAGCAAAGACAAGATGACTTTTGACAGAAAGATTGCGGATGACTGGGCGATTTTCATTCCAGAGGGCTTCTGGCACAACATTATCAACGAAGGAGACGAGCCGCTGAAGGTTTACGTAATTTACGCTCCCCCGGAACATCCTGCAGGAACGGTGCACAAAACTTTTGAAGAAGCGGAAGCCGCGCATGGACATTGATTCCAATTTCAAATCAAGCGCTTCCTTTGTTGGCACAGCTTGACCCGGCGCAGGCCGGGGTCGTCGGCTTCCTCAACGTATGTATAATACGCCTCGTC
>DAOQVG010000021.1:5955-11979 GCA_035341435.1 Smithellaceae bacterium | reverse complement strand
ATATAAATGCGCTGTTTTTTATGTCAAAAGCCCTAAGAGGGCTTGGAGAAAAGGAAAGAGCGCTTATATGCCTGGATAGGCTTATGGAGCTTGCAAGGCTCGACCCAAGTTTATACATGAAAGATGTGATAATGCTTGGGGCAAGCGAAAAGGCCGCCGTATTGTGTGAGCTTGGAAAAGAAGATGAGACACTTTCGTTTCTTCTTGAATGCAAAACCCTTTTTCCCAACGATGTATTGATTATTTATTTACTGGGGGAACAATATTATAGGAGAAAGGATTACGAAAATGCATATAAGGAGCTTATAAATCTGCAAGACGAAACATTTACAAAATTGCTTACCCCTATAAATATTCATGAGACCAGAATGTGTCTTCTCAATCATCTTGGTATCTCTTCTTTGTTTACGGGCGATTTTCTCACCGCTGAGAGATGTTTTAAAAAACTGATAGAGAATGACCCAATGGATAAGGCGAACTATCACTATTTGTCTCTCGTAAAGGAAAAGGCAGGAGATATTGAAGGTGCAATAAGTGCATGCGATGAAGGTCTAAAGAGACACGCGATGGACAGCTACCTTATGAAAAGGAAATATCTGCTTTACCTTTCAAAAGAATCCTATGCTGAGGCACTTGAGATTTATGATGACTTGAATGGATATTCAAACGATGTGGAGGTTACAGCGGGAAGGTTTCTAATTGCATGTAAGTCATTGCATCTCCAAGACATGCAGAGATATTATCAGTTACTTCAGGAGAAGTTGTCGATTTCACCGAAACCATTCCCTGAAAATTTCACCGAAACCAAAGATAGACTGTCAGGGCTTGAAGACAAAAAAGGCGAAAGCCTATTTGATTCAGCGATAAACTTTCTTTTGAAAAAATAATCTTAAGTTTTTTTAAAGGTATCCGATAATATAATTTAGAACGGGACAGGAAACAAGAGGAGGTGAAAAAACTTTCGGATCCCGAAAAAAGGGCAAGATGCCCAAAAATAAAAAACATGGAGGTTTCAAATGGCTTTTAGAATCGCAACAAATACGGCATCGGTAAACACACAGAGATGGTTAGGTATTGCAAATGCAGGGCAGACAAAGGCTCTGGAAAGATTGTCAAGCGGCTACAAAATCAACAGCGCAAAGGACGATGCGGCTGGTATTGCAATCGCCGCGAAGTTGAGCGTTAAAGCAGTTGCCGTGTCAAAATCAATAGACAGTGGTAATCAGGCGCTTGCAATGCTTCAGACCGCAGAAGGCGGTATTGACCAGATATCAAACATTCTAACCAGGTTAAAATCGATCGCTACACAGTCTGCATCAGCAAACACAGTTGACAGGGCTGCTCTCGATGTGGAAAGGGGCAAACTTGAGTCTCAGATAAACAACATCGCCGTTAACACAAGGTATGGCGATAAAGAACTTCTTCATGGCACCGGATCGACATTAGGTGCTATTTCTGGAGCAAGCATCACTCTCGCAAACGGTATTTCTGGTATAGATGTATCTGGTTCCTCTTTTGCTTCTAATGTGAACGCAACACTGACAATAAGTGGTACTAGTGCAACACTGGCAATCGGTGGTTCAACTCAGAGTGTGACATTCGCAAAACCTACTGGAATAAATTTAGGATATATAAATTTCAGCGATTTTGGAGTTAAGGTGACGATCAACTCAGCCATAACCGATATTCCTAGTGCTGGCGGTGGATTTGCGATCAACGCGGGAACTAATTCTACATTTGAATACCAGTTAGGCGATCAAAATATAGATCAAAACCGGGTTAGCGTGTCTCTGGCGAATTTTACAACAACTGGAAGCACTTTAAATCTGACAGGTGATATTTCTGATGCTACAAACGCAAAGGCATATATGTCAACCCTCGACACTGCCATTGGTAACCTCACAACAGAGAGAGGAAAGGTTGGCGCTGCGATGAACCAGATATCCTATCAGGTTGCAAACCTCGAGACGATGTATGAGAATACGAAAGCCGCAGTATCGACCATTATGGACGCAGACTTTGCATCAGAGATGGCAGATTTCACAAAATTCCAGATACTGAACCAGTCAGGTGTGGCAATGCTCGCACAGGCAAACCAGATTCCCCAGATGATTCTTTCACTTCTGAAATAGGCAAGAATAACCAGTTGCCCCTTCCCTCAAAGGAGGGGGCAACCCTAATGAGGTAGAAGATGGAAACTAATCAGACAAACGGTATCACAATGGCATTATCCATAAGGACCGATCTTCCGAGAAATAAAAAGGGAGTCGAGGCCCAAAATGCCGCTGATACCGAAGGTCTGAAAAGAAATATTCAAAAGCAGCATTTAGAACGTGAAGAAGTCAAAAAGAGAATCGAAGAACTGATCACTAAATTTTCCTTGAACAGGGAATTAAAGATCCACTATGACGAAGATGTGAATAAGCTTATTATCACGGTTGTCGATAGTGATTCGCAAAGGGTGATCCGTCAGATACCTGATGAAGAAACCATGAGCTTTATAAGGCATTTTCAGCAATATGTAGGCGTTCTGATAAACAGGAGGGTATAGGGTAATCATGGCAGGAACTGTCACAATGAAAGGGCTTTCCAGCGATACGGATTGGACTAAACTGATAGAGGACATGCAGAATGCCCAAAAAACCTATGCAACACGGTCGCTCAATACGAGAAAAACACAAAATGATGAAAAACTGTCGGCATGGCAATCATTAAATACATACCTTTCTGTTATCACTACATTTATTAGTTCCAATAATCTTGATAAAGCAACAGGTTACAATCTTTATTCTTCAGAACTTTTCTCGAACGATTCCTCTGTAACTCCTTCCAATGTGTTGAGCGTTTCCCTTGGTTCAATAAGTGGTCCTGGCAATTATTCCATAAAAGTAACCTCGCTTGCAAAGGCTGAGAAGATTTCAAGTGATGTATTCGATTCAAAGGATACAGCGCTTGGTATATCCGGCGATATTATTGTAAACAACAAAAAGGTTACCTTTGAGGCTACGGATAACCTTATAAATGTTGCTGATAGGATCAACAGTTCCGGCGGGGGTGTTGTTGCGACAGTTCTCAGTATCTCAAACAACGAATACAAACTTCTCATTGAATCAGAGAAAACAGGCGCTGGCAGCATGTATTTGAAAAATGGTTCCTCTACAAACGTATTGCAGTCACTAAATCTTCTGACATCGACAAAGCAGATTGCACATGAGTCGGGCTTGGATGCTTTCAGCGATACATTTACGGACAAGACTTCTGCAATAGGGAGTTTGTTGGGTCTTACCTCCCCTGAATCAGGCACAATCAAGGTGAGGGGTACAGATGATGTCTTGTATGATGTAAACGTGGATCTCTCGACTGATTCGCTTGAATCGATTGCGACCGCCATCAATACTGCCAATGGTGGTTCAAATATTCCAGGCGTAACCGCTTCTGTAGAGGAGATGACGGAAAATGGAATCACCACTTACAAACTCAAGCTTGCCAATATAGATATAAATGACTTGACTGACGATAAAAATATTCTGGATACGCTTGGGGTAACCGGTAGTACGAGAAAAAATACAGTAAGGTCAGGTCAGGATGCGACATTTATAATTGACGGCAATACCATTACTTCATCCTCAAATACAGTTACTGATGCAATTTCAGGCACAATCTTGAAACTTGTTGGTACAAACATCGACAAGCCGATAGAGTTAAGAATCACCCAGGATAGTTCGCAGGTTGTCCAGAAGGTTACATCTTTGGTTCAGAACATGAATAATGTCATAACAAATATAAACAATCAAAATTCATCCAGTGACGGCAAAACAAACCCGCTTTTCGGCGATATCAATTTGACATCCATAAAAAACTCCCTTCATATGGCAATTTTTGAAACTGTTGAAAAAAATTCGGTTTACACCTCTGCCTCATCCATCGGTATAAGTTTTCAAAAAGACGGTACACTGAGTATTGACAACGACAAATTAACAAGTGCCATTTCATCAAACAGACAGGAAACCATAGATGTCTTGAAGTCTTTAAATGATTCGCTGTATAAAAAGATGAATCTTTATGTTGACCCATATTCAGGGTCTATCAAACTGATTCAAGATTCAATCACGGCTAACACGACGAGTATCAATGAGAGGCTTGATGCGATAAATAGCAGGTTCGAAAGGCAAAAAGAAATACTCGAAAAGAAATTCAATGCCCTTGAACTGCTTATATCAACTTCGAACATGACTAAGAATTGGCTCACTCAGCAAGTTAACTATATGACAAAACAAAGATGATGTTATTTGATAGAAGATAGGGGGTTCCATGATCGCATATGCAAAATATTCTAAGGCAGACAACCTTGTAGACTCTGAAGATAAACCAAAACTGCTTCTTAAGGTGTATGAAGCGATAATGGATAGACTTGACATAGTGAGGATAATGGTAGAGAAAAAGGACTTTGAAAAGAAATATGTCGAATTGTCAAAGGTTACAAATGTGCTGGAGATCCTCGATGCTTCTCTTGATATGTCTATGGGTGAAATTCCAAAAAACCTGTCAGATATCTACCGTTACATCATCAAAAGGTTAAACGAAGCGCACAGAAGTTGTGATGTCAAAATTCTGGATGAATGCAGACACCTGATAGAGAACATCCATGAGGGGTTTTTAAAGGCGTATGAGAAAGAATCAGAAAATAGACGTGTAAAATTGCATGAACCTCTAAGGGGTTTTGAGTCATCCATGAATTTCAATATCACAACATAATTGTCAAATAAGGTTTTAGAACCTCAGAAATTGCAAAATAATTTTAAATGGTGACATAAATGGTCTTGCTGCTCTATAATCCCGCATTTGTCATTACACCCCAATTTCTAATGGCCGCCATTAGAAAAATAGCATGGAATATGATATGATAACATACAGTTAGCATAGTTGGCAGTGTAAACAAAGACCTCAACGATGCCGTTGGGGTATGGAGGCAGTGTGATTTATCACGGGATGCGATCAATAAGTATATGTTTATTAATCTTTTTTCTTTACCATCTCCCGTCTCTTTGTTAACATTACAATATAAAACATCGGTGAGCAAAACATGGCACGATATTTGCTCTCCATTATAATGTGATTAAAATCCTCAAAAAGGGGGTTCTATGAAAGTTGTCATATTTGCGGGCGGCATGGGCACGCGCATCTCAGAAGAATCCTACCTAAAACCCAAACCTATGATTGAAATAGGGGAAAAACCCATTTTGTGGCATCTGATGAAAATATTTGAGGCACAGGGTTTTAACGATTTTGTCATTTGTCTGGGTTATAAAAGCTTCATGATCAAAGAATATTTCCTCAATTATTACGTTTACAATTCTGACGTTACCGTCAATTTGCTGACAAACAGTTTCGAGGTTCACCGGTCCAACACGGAAAAATTCCGTGTCACCCTGGTCGATACCGGCCTGAACACCCAAACGGCAGGCCGTTTAAAACGAGTCCGGCATTACATAGGAAACGAAGAATTTCTGCTCACATATGGCGATGGATTAGCGGATATCAACCTCAAGAAGCTTATTGATTTTCACCATGGACATGGAAAGATTGCCACCGTTACAGCCGTTCAGCCAGTGGGTCGTTTTGGCCTTTTGGGCATAGAAGATGACAACCGTGTATCCAGTTTTGACGAAAAAATTCAGGGAGACGGTGGATGGATTAATGGTGGTTTTTTCGTTCTGAAGCCGGAAGTATTTAATTATTTACCGGATAATGCCGATAAATTCATGTGGGAAGAATATCCGCTGGAAAAAATAACAATGGACAACCAGTTGATAGCATACAAGCATACCGGCTTCTGGAAATGTATGGACGCATTGAGAGACAAAGGCATACTGGAAGAATACTGGGAGAGTGGCAGCGCCCCCTGGAAGATATGGGAGTAGCCAAGAGTTAATCTAATGTTCAACAACATTTATCAAAACAAAAACGTCCTCCTCACCGGCCACACCGGCTTCAAGGGTTCCTGGCTGGCGCTGTGGCTGGCGC
>DAOQVG010000021.1:0-5945 GCA_035341435.1 Smithellaceae bacterium | reverse complement strand
TTTTCAATTACTCAACCTGAAGCTCAAATCCGTCATTGGAGACGTTCGCAACACAGACAAACTCAAACAAATCTTCAAAGAGCAAAAACCGGAAATTATCTTTCATCTGGCCGCACAAGCCATCGTCCGGCAATCTTACCTCGAACCTGTGGAAACCTTTGCCAGCAATGTTATGGGAACGGTCAATGTTCTCGAAGCGGCAAGAGCGTGCAATACGATTCGCGCTGTCGTAATTGTCACCAGCGATAAGTGCTATGAAAACCATGAATGGCCATGGGGATACCGCGAAATCGACGCTCTTGGCGGTTACGACCCGTATAGTGCTTCCAAAGCTTGCGCGGAAATCGTAACCACCTGCTGGAGAAACTCCTTTTTCCATCCCGATGATTACGGTAAGAGCCACGAAATCCTGATTGCCAGCGCCCGTGCGGGCAATGTCATCGGTGGTGGCGACTGGGCGGCCGACCGGCTCATCCCTGATATTATGCGCGCCGCAAGCAAGGATGAAAAGGTGAAAATCCGTAATCCTCACGCCACACGTCCCTGGCAGCACGTCCTGGAACCCTTGAGCGGGTATTTGCTGTTAGGCCAGAAACTGTTGGAAGGCCGCAGAGAATTCGCCGAAGCATGGAACTTCGGCACTGCGGAGCAAGATAATCTCAGTGTTGGCGAAATCGTCGAACACATTAGAGAAATGTGGCCACGGATTGATTATGAGATCCATCAAAGCCCTAGCCAGCCTCACGAAGCGGGTCTGCTCAGGCTGGATTGCTCCAAAGCCCGTATACAACTGAAATGGTTCCCTGTCTGGACGGGAAAAGAGACCATTGAAAAAACCGTTGAATGGTATAGGGCTTTTTATGAATCCGGCAAAGTGCAAAGCATATATCATCTCAATTGCTACATAGAAAGTGCGAAAAGCAAAAATATTGCATGGGCAGAATGATCATGGTAGGTGTTACTGAGTGTGGATAAAAAATGACATTAATATTTAGCAGGCATGCCAAACGACAAATGAAATGGCGAATGATAACAGAAGATGATGTCAAATTGACCATAAATAGTCCGGATAGGGTAGAAGACACTATACGAGGAAGAAAAAATGTTTATAAAATGTTGGAAGGCAGGACTTTAAAAATTACATACACACAAGAAGATCAAGATCTCGTTGTTGTTACTGCAATGGTAAAGGGAGGCAAATAAATGAAAATTGAATATGATAGAGATGTTGATGCCCTTTATATCAGACTTCAGGAAAAAAACGTTGCGCAAACAATCGAAATAAATGAGGGACTAAACATAGATTTTGATGACCAGGGGAGATTAATAGGACTGGAAATATTGGATGCCACAGAAAGTTACGGTTTGACGGATATTTTCAATATTTCCACTGAAAATCTTTTCCCCAAGGAGAAGTTAATCAGACAAACAGGATAGCTGCCTGATTAATTTAAATATTGTAATAAATGTTTATTTTTGGTGAAGGTTAGGTGAAATCATGAACACAGCGGAAAGGCTATATCAGGTAACCAAAGAATTACCGGAACCTCTTTTGTCAGAGTTGATGCGTCCTCAACCGGATGCGCAGGTATTGGCTTGGTTTAATTTAAAACCTCGTAATGTGAAGGATTTTGCTGGAATTCCAGGACTAATACTTATCAATCCATGGGAAGCCGTATGATTTTCACACAAACACCACTGGCAGGAGCATTTATCATCACCCCGGACTTAATCGAAGATGAACGGGGATTTTTTGCCCGGATCTTCTGCCGCCGGGAATTTGAAGCGAATGGACTGAATCCGAACCTCGTTCAATGCAATATTTCCTTCAATAAACAAAAAGGCACGCTACGGGGCATGCATTATCAAGTTGCACCCCATGCGGAAGTGAAGTTGGTCCGCTGCACAGCCGGCGCAATATATGACGTGATCATCGATTTACGGGCGGAATCGCCGACTTTCAAGCAATGGTTTGGTACGGAGCTGACCGCCGAAAACCGTCGGATGCTATATGTCCCGGAAGGTTTTGCGCATGGTTTCCAGACACTGACAGATAATGTTGAACTGATTTACCAGCATTCTGCCTTTTACAGCGCCGGACATGAGCGGGGAATTCGTTTTGATGACCCGGCATTGAATATTTCCTGGCCATTATCCGTCAGCATAATTTCCGAAAGGGATCAAAACTATCCTATTATCGACAGCAATTTTCGGGGTATCGGCGTATGAACTGCCGTCACTGCGGGAATACATTGCAACATCAATTTATTGATTTGGGTGCCGCGCCGCCTTCAAACGCGTATCTCAATCAAGAAGATTTGGCCAAGCCCGAATTGTATTATCCTCTTAAACTGTTTGTTTGTGAATACTGCTGGTTGGTACAAACTGAAGATTATGCCAGAGCGGATGAACTATTCCGTTCGGATTATGCCTACTTTTCATCCATATCCACGAGCTGGCTGGATCATGCGGCACAATACAGTGCCATGATCTGCAATCGGCTCCACTTGGGAAGTGAAAGCTTTGTTATTGAAGTCGCTTCCAACGACGGTTATTTGCTTAAAAATATTGTTGCCCGCAACATACCCTGTCTGGGTATTGAACCGACAGAAAGTACAGCAGCGGCGGCAGAAAAATTAGGCATTCCTGTTATACGTAAGTTTTTCGGAGCAACGTTGGCGCAACAACTTTGCAATGACGGCAAACAAGCTGACTTGATTATCGGCAACAATGTCTATGCCCATGTCCCGGATATCAACGATTTCACGGCCAGTTTGAAAACAGTGCTCAAACCCGGGGGAACGATCACCCTGGAATTTCCCCATCTCATGCGGCTGATCGAATACACGCAGTTTGACACTATCTATCACGAACATTATTCATATCTGTCTCTTTACACGGTCAGCCGGATGTTCAGCGCCGCCGGACTTCGAATATTCGACGTTGAAGAACTGCACACGCACGGCGGCAGTCTGCGTGTTTACGGCTGCCATGACAACGATCCGCGTCCCGAAGGGGAAAAAGTCTCGGCCGTTGCCGCCCTGGAGGCAAGCCGCGGCTTGCATTCAAAAGCCGGCTATCTGGGCTTTCAGCAAAAGGCCGACAACGCCAAAAACACCCTGCTGACATTTCTGATCGAACAGCGCAGCCAGGGAAAAAAGACAGCCGCATACGGCGCAGCGGCAAAGGGCAATACCTTTTTGAACTACGCCGGCATTAAACGGGATTTGATTCCCTATGTCTGCGATGCGGCCCCTTCAAAACAGGGGAAATATCTCCCCGGCAGTCGAATTCCCATCGTGCCGCCGATTGCCCTCAAAAAGGATAAGCCGGATGTAGTACTGGTTTTACCGTGGAACATTGCGGATGAGATTCTTGAGCAGCATGCCTATGTGTTCGACTGGGGCGGAAAATTCGTGACTGCTCTGCCGGAAATCAACATCCGGGAGGGCAAGTCATGAAAGTCCTCCTTACCGGTGCATCCGGCTTCATCGGCGCCCATGTTGCCCGATGGTTGCTGGACAGAAATCATGACCTTGCCGTCGTGGCCCTGCCTGATGATCCGCTGAACCGCCTGGCCTGTCTGCGAGACCGCTTGAACATCCTGCGTGCGCCTCTGGAAGAGACCGGCGCCATCCGCGATGCCGTCCTGAAATTTCAACCCGAAACGTGCATCCATCTGGCCTGGTATGCCGAACCGGGGCAATACCTGCATTCGCCGAAAAACATCCCGGCGCTCGCTGCCAGCCTGTCGCTCTTTGAAGCGCTCCGGAATGCGGGATGCCGGAGGATTGTCGGCGCCGGAACCTGTCTCGAATACAACACGGACTTCGGTTATCTTCGTGAGGAAACGCCGGCGAAACCCGCCAGCCTCTATGCCGCGGCCAAACTGTCGTGCGGTCTTCTGGGAGAACAACTGGCGGCCTCTTCCCAAACCTCTTTTGCCTGGGGGCGGATCTTCTATCCTTATGGTCCCAAGGAAGATCCGAGGCGGCTGGTCCCTTCGGCCATCGCGGCTCTGTCACAGGGGCGGTTCTTCGAGGCAACCGAAGGAAACCAGATCAGGGATTATATTCATGTCGCTGATGTTGCCTCCGCATTCGGCATGCTTGCGGAACAGGAAACCTGCGGCGTCTTCAATATTTCATCGGGCGTTCCGGTGTCGGTCCGGCAACTGCTGGAGATGCTGGGCGGTCTTTACGGGCAAAACCATCTGCTCCACTTCGGAGCGCTCCCTGGCCGTCCCAGCGACCCGCCGTTTATCTGCGGATGCAACGATCGGCTTAAAAGTCTGGGCTGGCGTCCGTCATTTTCGCTGGCCGAAGGCCTTGCGGATACAATCAAAGCCGCGGAGGTATCATCATGAAAGCGGAAGTCAAACCGAGAATCGAACTGGAAAACCGGACAAAGCTCGAAGAGGTTTTCCCTCTGGATACACCTTTTCTGATCTTTCTGGATCCCTCTGACCTCTGCAATTTCCAGTGCAAATTCTGCCCGTCGGGCGACAAGGCCCTGTTGAAAAAAGTCAAGCGGCGGCCCGGCCTGATGGATTTTGAACTTTACCGGAAGATCATCGACGATCTGTGCACGTTTGAAAAACCGATTAAAGTGCTTAGGCTCTACAAAGACGGCGAACCGCTCTTGAATCCCCGCTTTCCGGAAATGGTGCGCTATGCCCGTGAACGCGGCTGCGCCCTGCAGGTCGATACCACCACCAATGCGTCCCTGCTCAATCCGCAACTGAATCTGGAGCTGATCGATGCAGGGCTGGACCGCATTCATATTTCCCTAAACGGCCTGTCCGATGAATCCTACCGGCAGTTCACGGGCCGCAAGGTCAACTTCAACAAGCTCGTTGAAAACATCGCTCATTTTTATGAGCACCGCAAAAACTGCCTGGTCTGTATCAAAATTGTGGGCGACAATCTGACGCAGGAAGAAAAAGACCGTTTTTTTGACATTTTCGGAAATATTGCCGACCGGATTTTTATTGAACACATCGCCCCGTGCTGGCCGACGTTCGAGATGAAAGAAGCGATACCTAATCCCACCGTAGGCATCTACGGCCAGGAAATCCGCGAAGTGATGGTCTGCCCGTATATTTTCTACTCGCTGAGCATTAATTCGGACGGTAAGGTCAGTCTGTGCTTTCTGGATTGGTCCAGAAAGCTGATTATTGGAGATTTGAACACACAATCATTAAAAAGCATATGGAATGGGAAAACATTATTGAACTACCGTAAAATGCACCTTTTGAAAAAAAGGAAAGATCATCCTCTCTGCGGCATATGTGGTCAATTGTCACATGGTCTTCCTGATAATATTGATCCATTTGCCGAAATACTAATAAAGCGGATTGAAGGATAGGTAAGCATGTGAAACCATTATTTGATCATTGTCCCCTATGCCAGTCGGCTCAGATAGAAACTATTCATGAGCTAGACTGTGGTAATCTTGACAAATCAAGACTTTATCCTGTCATCAGGATCAAATTTTGTCTGCGATGTGGTCACATTTTTAACGCGCTGACTGCCGAGGAACTTACGGGACTTGCGTATTACTACAACGATGAATACGCACCGGCTAATTTAAACACGGCGAACAAAACAGGTGACTTCCCCGGTAGCACAGACAGCCTGACCACAAGACGATACGATCAACTCTATGGAACTTTGTCACACCACATTAATGTTCAGCAAGAGGTCCTAGATGTCGGATGCGCTCTTGGTGGCTTTCTTGATTACCTGAACGATCATGGGTTCCAAAGATTAGCGGGCGTTGATATGACACAGACTTATGTGGAAGAGGCACGAAGGAAAAATAAATATCGGATAGAACTTGGCAATGCCGAATCTCTGCCCTTTCCTGATCATACATTTGATGTCATTGTCATGGAGCAGGTCCTGGAACATTTATTTAACCCGGTTCAAGCATTTCAGGAAGCC
>DAOQVG010000020.1:0-12317 GCA_035341435.1 Smithellaceae bacterium | reverse complement strand
CAGATATACAAAACATCGCGGCTTTTAACTCAGATTACGGGCATTCAGGTGCAGCCGAACAAGGCCATTGTCGGCGCCAACGCTTTTGCCCACGAATCCGGCATTCATCAGGACGGGTTGATTAAAGAAAAAAGCACGTATGAAATCATGACGCCGCAATCAGTCGGAATAACCGATACCCATATAGTAATGGGTAAACATTCCGGGCGTAACGCCATTTTTCAGCATTATAAAAAAATGGGCTACGTCCTGACCGATGAGCAATTGAATAAAGTAGCCGCCAAAGTTAAAGAAGTGGCTGACAGCAAGAAGGATATCTACGATGAGGATCTGGAAGCGATTTTGTATGAAGAAGTGTACCGCGGCAAGGATAAATATGAGTTGATTTACCTGAATGTCGTCAGCGGTAATGTTGCCATTCCTACGGCGACCATGGAAGTGCAGGTGGACAAGGAAAAGATCCGCGACGCCGGCTTCGGCAACGGCCCCGTGGATGCGACGTTTACCGCGATCAGAAATATTACGAAAACCAATTATCCTTTATTGAAATATGCAGTGAACGCGATCACCGGCGGCAGCGACGCCATGGGCGAAGTAACCGTGCAGTTGAAATATAAGGAATATTCCGTCATGGGCCGCGGCGCCCATCCGGATGTAATCGTCGCCTCGGCGAAAGCTTACATCAACGCTCTTAACAGAATTGAATTTCTTAAGGAAAATGTCAAAAAGGTTAAAGTTGAATAAAGGCGGGAAATAAGATACACGTAACTACATTCTATACCAAGCTGCATTTCAAGCATCAGCTTCGGCAAGGAGGAGGCTCCGCAGGCGTGGTTCGACAAGCTCACCATGACTGACTATCAACTTTAAGCCTGTCCTGAGCTTGTCGAAGGACCAACAAAGTTAGGCAAAGAATGCGACTTGGTATAACAGCCAAGGAGAAAAGATGGGACACACAATCACGGAAAAAATATTAATGGCGCATACGGATCTGCAGGACATTTCCGCCGGCCAACTGATCAACGCCCGGGTGGATATCGCCCTCGGCAACGATATAACTGCGCCGATTGCAATAAAGGAATTCCGCCAGGCGGGAGGGAAAAAAGTCTTCGATAAAGATAAAGTTGCCCTCGTGCTGGACCATTTTACGCCGAACAAGGATATCAACTCGGCCATGCAGTGTAAATTTGTCCGCGAGTTTGCTCTGGAGCAGAATATTACCCACTTCTACGAAGGCGGTAAGGTGGGCATTGAACACGCCCTGCTGCCGGAGGCGGGCATTGTGCTGCCCGGTGATCTCGTCATCGGCGCGGACAGTCATACCTGCACTTACGGTGGCCTGGGAGCATTCGCCACTGGAGTCGGCAGCACCGATCTGGCGGCGGCAATGCTCACGGGAGAACTCTGGTTTAAAGTTCCCCCATCCATGAAATTTATTATCTCCGGATCTCTGCAAAAATGGGTTTTCGGCAAAGATTTGATTCTGCATATAATCGGGCTCATCGGCGTAGACGGCGCTCTTTACAAGGCCATGGAATTTGCAGGTGAAACAATCAGTAAATTGCCGATGGCTGATCGTCTGGCCATGGCCAATATGGCTATTGAAGCGGGAGCCAAAAACGGCATCTTCCCGCCGGATGAAATCACCCGGGAATATGTGGAAAATAGAGCCAAACGGCCCTACACATTTTATGCTTCCGACCCGGATGCTGAGTACAGCGATGTGATCGAAATTGACGCCGGCCTTATTGAGCCGCAGGTGGCGTTTCCTCATTTGCCCTCCAACGTCAAGCCCATCAGCCGGGCAGGTAATGTTAAAATTGATCAATCTTTAATCGGCTCCTGCACCAACGGCCGCATCGAGGATTTACGAATCGCCGCAGAGATTTTAAAGGGTAGAAAGGCGGCGGCGGGAGTGCGGTTGATCGTAGTGCCCGCCACTCCGGCAATTTATCGGCAGGCATTGGAGGAGGGACTGCTGGAAACTTTCCTGGCTGCCGAAGCTGTCATCAGCCCGCCTTCCTGCGGAGCCTGTCTGGGCGGCCACATAGGTATTCTGGCGGAAGGGGAAAGAGCCATTGCGACAACAAATCGAAACTTCGTCGGCCGGATGGGTCATCCGAAAAGCGAAGTTTATCTCGCCAGTCCCGCAATTTGCGCCGCCTCAGCGGTTCTGGGAAGAATCGCCTCACCGGAGGAACTGATATAAATACATAGAATAAGGAAGGTATTTGAAATATGATATATAAAGGCAGAGTCTGGAAATTTGGCGACAATATTGATACCGATGCAATCATTCCGGCGCGCTATTTGAATACATCGGACCCCAAAGAACTGGCGGCCCATTGCATGGAAGATGCGGATGCTGAATTTGTCAATAAAATCAAAGAAGGAGATATCATTCTGGGAGGCGAAAATTTTGGCTGCGGTTCATCCCGTGAACATGCCCCCATCGCCATCAAAGCGGCGGGCATTTCCTGCGTAATTGCCAAAAGTTTTGCCCGCATTTTCTATCGCAATGCTTTCAACATGGGCTTACCCATTTTTGAATCCGCCCAGTTGTGGGAGGAGGTTTCCGCCGGCGAAGAAATATCTCTGGACAGCGTCCGGGGTGAAATAACTGTTGCGGCCACAAAAAAAACATACACCATTAACCCCATCCCGCCTTTTATGGAGCGACTGATTGCGGACGGTGGCCTGATGAAGCATATTGCCCGCAGGTAACGGACAATAAGAAATAGTTATTTTAATAGAATATTTTTTCTGAGGACAGCATGGCTCAAAGAGGGAAAATTCTTGTCGTCGATGACGAAGTCTCGGTACGCGACTTGTTTCAAAGTTTTTTTACTGAAGAAGGGTATGATGTCCTGCCGGCCGAAGGAGGTCAGGATGCTCTTGTTACCCTCCAACTACAGGATATTGATGTCATTTTTATCGACTTGAAGCTTTTCGGCATGAACGGTATCGAACTTTGCCGCCAGATCCGTAAAACCAGGCCGGTATCAATTATTTATGCAATGACAGGCTGGTCGGCGCTGTTTGAAATAGGTGAGTGCCGCGAAGCCGGTTTTGACGATTATTTTGAAAAACCACTGGACATGGAAAAGCTCCTACTGCTGGTTGAACAGGCTTTTGAACGGCTGGAACGCTGGAAAAAACGCTACTGATCTTTATTCTTATTCCGGGTAAGGTAAATCATGCGTTCTGTTAATATCTACGAAAAAATATTAATTGACCCTCCCTATGAGAAGATTTATCATCGCCTCGGCTTCAAGAAAAAAACCACAGAAATTACAGAGCAACAACAGGCAGAAACAGACTTGCGAATTCGCGAAGCTCTCTCTTTCATTGAATTGAAAGGATGCAGCCGAAGATGCGCCATCAATAAAAATGACGGCGGCAGGGTAGTGATCGACGATCATCTGGTGTTCGAAAGTAAAAAACTGGCCGGATTTTTACGGGGATGCCGGGAGGCTCTACTGATGGGTGCAACCGCCGGCAGTAAGATTATGGAGGCGATCGCCGATCAAACAAAAAAAGGCGATCTATCCAAAACTGTGGTCTATGATGCGACAGCCAGTGAGATGACTGATGCGGCGCTTACCTGGTTGATGGCTTATTATAACAATCAACTGCGGCGTGAAAGTAAAAAATTGCTGCCGCGAAGGTTTTCGGCGGGCTATGCCGACTTTAAACTGGAAAATCAAAAAACTATTTATCGTGAGCTGGAAATGCAGAAAATAGGTGTGGCTATAAATTCCAATTTCATTCTTCTGCCGGAAAAATCGGTTACGGCGATTACCGGAATCTGCGGATAGTATTTTAAATTTCTTTTGAGCAACGGTGATGAAGAAAACAGGCAAGAAAAAACAAATCAGTAAAAATGCTGAAAATGCTGCCGAGCAGTTGACATTGCGTAAATCGAGCGCTCTTTTGCAGGAACTTTTGCGCAACTTTCTCGATATTATAGCTGTCTTTGATAAGGACGGTGTTTTTCAATATGTTTCCCCGTCTCTGACTTCCCTTACCGGTTATCGGGACGCCGATTTCATAGGGGAAAGCGTCATCAAGTTTGTTCATCCCAACGATCACCAAGTTGTAAACAATAATTTTTCCAAGGTCTTAAGCGAAGGCAACAAGGGTATCGCCAGCGAATTCCGCTTTCAAAAAGCGGACAATTCGTGGATTTATCTGGAGGCGCTGAGTAATAACTGCCTGAACAACCCGGCTATAAACGGCATCATCATGAACGCCCGCGATATTACAATGCGCAAACTTATGGAAGATCATCTGCGCCAGGCGCAAAAGATGCAGGCGATCGGAACTCTCGCCGGCGGTATCGCTCATGATTTCAATAATCTGCTCATGGGAATTCAAGGCTATATTTCCTTAATGCTCGCTTCCCGGGATGCCGGTGATCCTGATTTTGATAGATTGCGCAATATCCAATCTCTGGTGCAAAGCGGAGCCGATCTGGCGGACAATCTTCTCGGATTCGCCCGCGGCGGCCAGTATGAACTGAAGCCGACCGATTTAAATGAGCTGGTTTCCAGAACCGCCAACATATTTGGCCGCACAAAAAAAGAAATAAGAATTCACCATAAATATGAAGAGAACATCTGGCCGGTGGAAGTTGACCGCATCCAGATCGAACAGGTGCTGGTTAATCTTTTTGTGAATTCCTGGCAGGCTATGTCTAATGGCGGACATATCTTCGTAGAGACAAAAAATGTTTTTCTCAGCGATAAACATTTTCTGAGCGCTGATCTGCCAAAAGGTAATTATGTGCAAATTACTGTTACTGATACAGGCGCCGGTATGGATGAAGAAACATGCCGACGGGTCTTTGAGCCGTTCTTCACCACGAGAGAAAAGGGACGCGGGGTGGGGCTGGGGCTGGCCTCGGCATATGGCATAATTAAGGAACACGGCGGAACGATTAACGTGGCCAGCAAAGTAGGGCAGGGGACAACTTTCAATATTTACCTGCCCGTCTCAGACAAGAAGATAGTAAAAGACACGACTGTTGACGAAACAATTATTAAGGGCAGGGAAACAATACTACTTGTTGACGATGAGGAATCCATTGTTGATGTCTGCGGGGAAATTCTGGAAACCCTGGGATATAATGTTTTAAAAGCGGGGAATGGTCATGACGCCCTGAAAATATTTGCTGACAATAAAGATCTGATTGATTTGGTAATACTGGATATGATTATGCCCGGCTTAAGCGGCAATGAAACATTTGATGGATTAAAATTGATCAATCCACAGGTTAAAGTGCTGTTGTCCAGCGGCTATGTGACTGGTAACCAGGCGAAGATAATAATGGAAAAAGGCTGCCAGGCCTTTATCCAGAAACCGTTCCGGATGGAGGAATTTTCCCGGAAAATCAGAGAAGTTCTCGACAAAAAAGAGTAAATTCTTTCAAACTATTGAACCGGAGTATTTTTATGAGTAAAAGCGGTAAAATACACAGTCTGTTGAAGAAAGAAATCATTGTTCTGGATGGAGCCGCCGGTACCGAACTGCAGAAAAAGGGGATGCCGCCGGGAGTCTGCCCGGAGCTTTGGTGCCTGGAAAATCCCCGGATTACCCAAAATATTCACACCTCCTATGCACAGGCCGGGGCGCAAATAATTTACACTTGTACATTCGTAGCAAACCGCTTTAAGTTGGCGGAATACGGGGCCGGAGAAAATGTTTATGAAATCAACCGCGATCTGGCCCGGTTGGCCCGGCAGGCGGTGGGTAAAAAAATAATGGTTGCCGGTGATATCGGCCCCACAGGCTTATTCGTTGAACCGTTCGGTTCTCTCGGTTTTGAAGAAGCCGTCGCCGCCTACAAGGAACAGGTGCGTGGTCTGATTGACGGCGGCTGTGATCTGATCGTCATTGAAACGATGATCGATATTCAGGAAACCCGCGCGGCGCTCCTGGCGGTCAAAGAAACAACAGATATTTTTACAATCGTGTCGATGACTTATGAAAAAGACGGTCATACGCTCAGCGGCACCGATCCGGTCAGTGCGCTGATTACCCTGCAGTCTCTGGGCGCCGACGCCGTCGGCTGCAACTGCTCCACCGGCCCGGAAAAAATGCTGGAATTCATCTCCCTGATGAAACCACATGCCACCGTGCCTCTTCTAGCTAAACCCAACGCCGGAATGCCCCGGCTGGAAGAGGGCAACACTGTCTTTGACATGGAAGCCGATGATTTCGGCTCCTGGGGAATGAAGCTTGTAGAAGCCGGCGCCAACATGGTCGGCGGCTGTTGCGGAACGACCCCACTGCATATTGCAAAACTGGCCAAAACAGTTGCCGGAATGAAACCCCGGCCGCCGCTGCGCAAATCCATCGGCGCCCTCAGTTCCTCGCGGGGATCTTTGATCTTCGCAGAAAATGACCCTCTTTATATTGTAGGGGAAAGAATTAATCCCACCGGTAAAAAGGCATTGCAGCATGAACTGCTGGAAGGGAAAACATCGATTATTCGCCAAATGGCGATGGCGCAGGAAAAACAGGGGGCGCATCTGCTGGACGTCAATGTGGGCCAGCCCGGAATTGACGAAGTCGGAACGATCCGGTCAACAATCGGCCTGCTGACCACGGCGACAAAACTGCCGCTGGTTGTAGATTCTTCCAAAGTGGAAACAATTGAAGCGGCGCTGCGAATTTATCCCGGCAGAATGCTGATCAACTCTATTTCCGGCGAGAAGGAAAAAATGGCCAGACTGCTGCCGCTCGCGGCTAAATACGGCGCGATGTTCATTCTTCTGCCGCTCGTTGACGGCGAAATTCCGCGCACAGCGGAAAAGCGGCGGGCTGTCATTAAAAATATTTACAGCCAGGCCCGGAAATTCGGTTTTACAAAAGATGATTTCCTCGTCGATTGTCTTGTCATGGCGGTGGCATCCGATTCCCAGGCGGCTCGGGAGACTCTAAACACGCTGCGCTGGTGTACGGAGACTTTCCACAGCAGAACAATTTTCGGCTTATCCAATGTTTCCTTTGGCATGCCGGGACGCACCTGGCTCAACGCCGCTTTTCTGGCCATGGCGCAATTGAACGGGCTGACGGCGGCCATCGCCAATCCGGAAAGCGCCGAATTCATGAATGTCAAAAAGGCCGGGGATGCGCTGACGGCAAAGGAGAAGGGCACTCTGAAATTTATCGAGCATTTTTCCGACCAACAGAGCGTGCCGTCCGGGAGGAAGGAAGGCGCAAGTCTTGCGCCGCAGGAAAAGATAGCTGCCGCCGTCAGCGAAGGCGACCGGGAAAATATCCTCTCCCTGATCGCAGCGGTGCTGACTTCCGGAATTTCCGCCGCGGAACTTGTCGACAAGGTTATGATTCCGGCAATAGTCCGGGTCGGCAATTTATACGAAAAGAAGATTTATTTTCTGCCGCAGCTCATGGCTTCGGCGGAAACGATGAAGAAGGCTCTGGATTATCTGGAGCCGTATTTAAAGAAAGATGCGGCGGGCGGCAAGGGCAAGATATTGATGGCCACAGTTAAAGGGGATATTCACGATATCGGCAAGAACATCGTCGCGCTGCTTTTGCGCAATTACGGCTACACTGTTATCGACCTGGGCAAGGATGTACCCGCCGAGGAGATCGTCAGGGCCGCCCAAAAAGAGAGCCCCGATGTCATCGGCCTTTCGGCATTGATGACGACAACTATGGTTAAGATGAAAGAAGTTGTTGACACGGCCCGAGCCCGGGGAATAAAGACACCCTTTATTCTGGGCGGCGCCGTAGTTACTCAGGCCTACGCCGCATCCATCGGCGCGGCTTTCGCCCGCGATGGTGTGGAAGCAATAAAAGTTGTAGAAAAATTGATAAAAAGATAATAATTAATGAAGATGAATTAAGCTTTATGAGGCTGGAGGATAAGCAGAATGACTATTGATGAGATGAAAGAAAGACTGGGAGAAATAATACTGGAGAAGTCTTTCAAGTATAGCGACGATCCGCCGTTTACGCTGGCTTCGGGACGCCAGAGCAATTATTATTTCAACTGCAAGCCGACAACTCTTGATCCGGAAGGAATGAATCTGATCGGCGCGATTGTTTTCGATATGGTTAAGGACAGCAGCATCACTGCCGCCGGCGGTCTCACGCTGGGGGCGGATCCCATCGCCAATGCCCTTGCCGTCATATCCTATCAGAAAGGAAAACCGATTAAGTCTTTTATTGTCCGGAAGGATGTGAAGGATCACGGAACGAAAAGCGCCATCGAAGGCAGTGTTAAAGCAGGCGAAACGGTTCTCATTATTGATGATGTCATAACGACCGGCGGCTCGACTATTACGGCCATCGAGCAGGCCCGCCAGGCCGGTTTAATTGTTGATCGGGTCATTACATTGATTGACCGGGAAGAAGGCGGCCGGGAAAATATTCAAAAACATGTCGAAAATATTCAGTCCGTTTTAACCCGCACGGAAATCATGGCCATTCGCGCCAGGAAAATGAACAGCGGGACGGAAAAATGAAAAGATGCATCATTTTTCTTTTTGTAGTTATGTTCTCGTCTTGTGTCTGGGTTCAAGAGATTTTGGCCAACCCCGGCATTATTCCCGTGGCGAAATTTAATTCATCGACAATGTCCGGTGGAATTCCCCAAGGCTGGAAACTGGAGAAAAAAACCGGACGTCCCCTGATGAATCTCGAAAAAGCCGGAAATTCTTTTTATCTGCGTTTAATTTCCAAGGGAGACTCCTCTTTCGGCATACGCAAAGAAGCAAGGGTCGATATTAAGAAATTCCCCATCCTCAACTGGCGCTGGATGGTTGCCAAACTGCCCAGGGGCGGTGATGTGCGCAAACCCGCTACAGACGATCAGGCCGTACAGGTTTATGTCGCTTTTAAAGAGTCGGGCCCGATGGGTTTGAATACACCCGTAATCGGCTATATCTGGGATAACGACGCCCCCAAGGGCTGGAGCGGCAGAAGTCCGCAAATCGGCGGCGGCAAACTCAGGTATATAGTTTTAAGAAACAAAACGGATCGCACCGGCAAGTGGTACACGGAAAAACGCAACATTTATGAAGATTATAAAAGACTTTTTGCCGATGTCAACGGCGGCGAACCGCAGGGGAAAACTACGGGGCTGCAAATATACATCAACTCGCAACGGACAAAAAGCCCGGCGGAAAGCATGATTGGCGACATATATTTCAGCGATTAAGCGCAAAGCAGCATCCGGTGTTTTTTACGTGGTCGTCAGCGGTTGAACGGCGGCGTTCCATATGCCGCTGTCCAATATAAACGGTAAGGTTGAGATCATTAAACTTGCATTGCAGATCATTAATGCGCCTGGTTATTTTGCTGTTTTGCCCGTTCATTCTGGCCGCCAATTTGTCGGGATGCTGTACGGTTAACCGCAATTATGTTCATCAAGAAGCTGAAGCTCAACTGGAAAAAGCAAAAGCAATACAAGGCAGCATCAACGTGATTTTGTTGCCGGGCTGTGCCGATAGTCCCGCAGAGCAGGATACTCTTTTCAGTTGCCTCAAGCTGTCGCGGGACGTCGACCCGGAAACGGTAAAACTGCCGGCCGATGAAAAACTTTACCTTGGCCATGTCGCCGAATTTATTTTACGCGCCCTGAAACACTATCAGCTTCGGGAGTGTTTTAAGGATTTCTATGGCTGCCGCATTATTTTGAAATTCCGCAAGTTGACTCCTCAGGAGATGCGCTCGAGGAAATTCACCGATTACTCCTTCTTTGCCGTCGGTGCGGCGGGAACAGTGGCCAGTGTCGTGACGCTGCTTCCCTTAAATGTCATTTTGTTTCTGGCGGACGGGGTGAAGACGGAAATTGACCGGCAGGCTTTTGCAGAGCGCGTCGCCAGGATGGGGCTTCCGCCGCCGAAAAAAGGTCTTGTCACTCTGAAACTGGAGGAGGGCGGACGAACGCTTTTATATGTCAAAGACAAGATTGAAGAGGAACTGACGGGGCATGCCAGCGCCAGAATTCAATTCGATGATAAAGTTGCCAGTTATCTGGTTGAAGAGTGCATTATGGAAAAAGTTTCCCCGGAAGAAATTGATCTTTACCGGCAGCGGATTTTAAATTTCAAAAAAATCTGACAGGAAATTGTCTTTGCTGTATGGGTAAAAGCTGCTGCCCGGATCTTTTTAACCAATAACAGCATAAACGACTTAACAGTGTGAGGAGAGCAAAAAAGATGTCCGATCAATTAAAATGTCCCCAGCCGACTTTGCGCGCCGGTGATGTACTGCATGGTTTTAAAATATTACGAGTGGAAACATTGCCGGGGGTAAGGATTACGGCCTATGAAATTGAGCATGAAAAAACCGGGGCCAGGGTCCTGCATCTGCACAGCGCTGATCGCGAAAATTTGTATGCGATCGGCTTTCGTACGCCGCCGGCAGATTCTACAGGACTGCCCCATATTTTAGAGCACTCCGTTCTGGCCGGTTCCGAAAAATATCCGCTCAAGGATGTTTTCAAGGAATTGATGCGTTCCACTCTCCAAACATTCATCAATGCCTTTACCTATCCCGATAAAACCGTCTATCCGGTGGCCAGCCAGATCAAAAGCGATTTCTTCAATCTCGCCCGCGTCTACACCGATCTGGTGCTGCATCCGCGCCTGCTGAAAGAGACATTTTCCCAGGAAGGTCATCATCTTGAATTTACGGCGCCGGATGATCTGACCAGTCATCTTACCATCTCCGGCATCGTTTATAATGAAATGAAGGGGGCGTATTCTTCACCTGATTCGCTAATGTATAAAGCGATACAGGAGAACTTATACCCCCAGAGCGTTTATGCTTTTGATTCCGGCGGCGATCCCGATGTTATCCCGACCCTCACTTATGATGAGTTCTGTAAATTTCATCGAGCTTATTATTCTCCTTCCAACGCCCGTTTTTTTATTTACGGAGACATTCCGACTGCCGAACACCTGGCATTTCTGGAAGAAATGCTGGCGGGATTTGAACGTGTAGAAGTAAATTCCGCCATAATAAGCCAGGAGCGTTTCGCCCGTCCGCGAACTGTCCGCAGCACTTATCCGGTGGAAAAAAATGAATCTCTTGCCCGGAAATCTTCGGTGAATCTGGCCTGGATGCTGTCGGAAAACACGGATTACGAAAATTCACTTATCCTGGAAATTATTTCCGGGCTGCTGGTCGGCAACCCGGCCAGTCCCCTGCGCAAAGCCCTGATCGATTCAGGACTCGGCGAGGATTTAACGCCGGTCAGCGGAATTGAAAGTGATTTGAAGCAGCTTTTGTTTGCGGTCGGTCTGAGAAATGTCGACAGCGCCGACGCTCCACAGATTGAAAAACTGATCCTCGCCGCGCTTGAAAACATAGTTTCCACCGGCTATGATACTGATTTGATCGAAGGAATCCTTCATCAAATCGAATTTCACGGCAAAGAAATCGTTCGGGGAGCATATCCTTATGGTATCGCCCTGATGGGCAACGTGTTTCAATCCTGGCTTTATGACGGCGACCCCCTGATCGGGCTCGATTTCCCGGCGATTATCGAAAAGATTCGCCGGCTCTGGGCTGCCGATCCGCAATTATTTCAGCAAATGACCAAATTATGGCTGCTGGATAATCCCCACAGAATTCTGGCGATTATGGAGCCCGATCCCGAGTTCAGCGAAAAGAAAGAAAAAGCCCACCGGGAGAAGATGGCTAATCTTAAAGCCTCGTTTACCCAGGCCCAACTGGCCGCAATCAACGAACAGGCGAAGGCATTGAAAAAATTTCAGGCGGAGCCCGACTCCCCTGAGGCAGCGGCCGCTATTCCTAAATTAAACATTTCCGATATTCCCCGTGCCGTGGAAACAATTCCGTCGCAAAATACGTTCATTGGAGAAACGCCGGCGCTGGAGCACGATATTTTTACCAACGGCATTGTTTATTTTGATCTGGTTTTTGATATTTCCCATATCCCTGAGGAACTCCAGCAGTATCTGCCGTTCTTGGGCAAAATCCTCTCCGGCATGGGCGCCGCCGGTTATTCCTACGATGAAATGGCCAAACGCATCGCCCTGAAAATGGGAGGCTTGAGTTATGATCTCACATCCGGTCTTTCTGCCGACGCCGGCGCCTGCTGGCAGAAATTGATTCTTTCCGGCGCCGCGCTGTATCGCAATCTGCCGGATGCATTGGATATTGTCAGCGACATTCTTTGTGCGGGCGATCTGGAAAATGAAGACAGAATGTATGATTTAATTACAGAGCGCAAAAACAATCTGCAATCGGCAATCGTCCCCTCGGGCCATATCTTTGCCCGCCGGGCGGCCGGAGCGGCGCTCACCTTACCG
>DAOQVG010000019.1:737-12427 GCA_035341435.1 Smithellaceae bacterium | reverse complement strand
TTCACCTGACCCTCCAGACAGCGGCGGTTGCCCAGGCCGGTTAAAGGGTCATAATAGGCGTGCCTGCGAAATTCTTCAACAACGGTAACCTGCTCCTCAAACATCGTCTGAACTTTTTTGACCATGCGATTCATGGCAAGCACGACCTGCTGAAGTTCCTTTGTCCCGGGAAGGATCTCCTGGTAGTTATACTCCTTTCGGCAAATGGCGTCCGCCTGATCTTGTACTCCGGCCAGGGGCAGAAGAATTTTTCGTAATCCCCATGCTCCGGCAAGAAGAACAAAGATGCCGCAAACAACGAACAAGATAGTGGTGCGAACACTGGACAGCCAGAGTGTCTGATAAGCATATCCGGGATGGCTTTTGACAAAAATCGTACCGGTCTGACGCCAGCCCGTAATGATATTAGCGGTTGCTTCAGGTGTTTCGATGGGAACCAGGAGCACGAACCACCGGGGAACTCCTTCAATGATGACATTGTGTTTTCGTTCGCTTAATACTTTCCCTTGCAGATCGGTCAGTCTGATAATTTCATAATACCCCCGATCAAAAACGGCGTTGATCATAACTTCCATCCTAACCTCATCGCTTTTGACGGAAGGCCGGGAAATCGCCAATGCCAGAGATGTGGCCGTATCCTGCGCGTGAGAGTCTAACTGTCTGATCACGAATGAACGATTGTTTTCAAAAGTGATCATCCATGTTCCTGCAAGCAGAATGAAGAAAAGCAAAAGTGTGAAAATGATTAATTGTCGATAAAGGGTCATAGTAAAGTCCTTATGATTATTTATTTTCTGACATTCTCTTTAACAGATTACGCCACGGTTTAAGACGACTGCTTTCCGTTGATTCTCCCTGTCCACGCTGCTGGGCCATCCAGAGTTCAGTACCGTTGAAGCTGAAGATGGGCATCAGGTCGCTTCTCTCGGAGGCCGGTCGAATAGACTTATTCAGGTTGTCGAGAACTAAAGGCTCGTCACCCGGCTTATCGGCGTAAGTCAGAACCATGTGGGTTTTGCCGACCTGCAGCGACTTTACATAAGTAATTCTTAATTTGTCTTCGGGAATTTTCATGGCCTTCAATGTAAAGTACTTGGCTATCGCATAGTCTTCGCAATCACCGGCTCCTCTCCCCAGAAATTCAACAGGTGTTGCCCAGTAATCCCGAACGCCCCAGACGTCAATATCTTCTCTGTATGGTACTTTATTGATGAAAGAATTGACTTTTTCCAGTTTTTCCCTGTCGGAACCGCTCCATTCTCTCTGCATGAAATTTTCCCAGGATAAGAGACGCGTCTGCGCTTGTTTGCCCCATTTTTCCTTTGCCTGTAACAGGACACTTTGATCCAGATGAAAGATATCGTCGGGAAAGGCAATAATGGATTGTAACAACCCTGCAATGAGTATCAGAATCCATACAACCCCCTTGAGGGGGATGCCCATGACAGTTCGTCGTTTTGATCGCGGCAGCACATTATTCATTAATTATGAACCATCGGACATACTGCTAACAGCTCTGATTTTATCAGGAAGCAAGTCGGCAGCAAAACGCTGCAGTGATCGAAAAAGGAATCAACCATATTTCCGTTATTCATATTAAAGGGAAAACGAATATGAAATTACCTGCGAGGTAAACCGGTCTTCCTGAAAACGAAAGCCAGAATGAGCAAGCACCCGAGACCAACTCCCAGCAGGAACATCGTCAATGGTTCAGGAATATTTTTAGGCGGTGGCGGCGGCGGCTTCGGAGGAGGCGAACAAGGTGAACAAGGTGGACAGGAACAGTATTCAGGAATTGAATCATTTTTAGATTGATCGGCGGTCACGTTTTCATGGTCCTTATCAATTACAGGATTAGATCCGGAACTATTATCAGAAGCAGGCTTTGTCTCATCGCAGGGACAAGGGGGGCAAGGCGGACAAAGTGGAGGATGAGCCGGAGGACCGCCAAAATAGCCGGGGATGGGATAGTGTCCGGGATAATGCTGATCGTTTGGAATGTACTGAACCGGTGTTTTCTCGGGAGGAAAATCCTGAGACGGGTCCGATAATGTTGGTAATCCCGCAGAAGGGTCTGCATCCAATTCCTCGTATTTGGCTTTATCAGGGGGGGGAGCAGCGGCATAGCTGTTGCAGCATTGTGTTCTGATTTGTGTAATTCCATCGGTAATATAACCGTCGCCTGCCGGTAACAAAATCGGCGTTTTTTTGTGGAAAATGGTATTGTTCTTTCTATAATGGACATGAGCCCACGTAGCTTTTTCCAGTTTGCCCATTTGGGCGTTTTCCCAATTAAAATTGGCAAAATGCGCTTTCAATACCGGGTCGTTGGCTACAGTCGTTTTGAAATCCGCAATAGAATGGATGGAGTTTTTCTTACACAAGCCATACCACTTCCCTTTTTTTTCGAAACTGGAATCATCAAAATCCTGCTGAGCTGATTCTTTATTCACCGCAACTGTTTTCTGCGATGCTGAATTTGAGGATGTTTTATTCGGTATGAGATACAGGGCTACGCTGATGACAACAATGAGCAACAAGACGAATAAAATTATGATAGGATTTTTTCCGCTGCGATTTTGATGTAACATTTTATTATTTGCCCCAGTTCAAGATGATTCCAATTGTTATTATCGGTGAACTTTCCCCTTAGCCTAAATTCTTAAGGATAATTGCGGTTGCATCACAGATGCATAAACGGACTGGTATATAGAGACGCGAAACTTGCGTGTCAAGTGATTTCGGCGGCAGATTTAATATTATTTGCAGTACAACTAAAATAGAAATCAAACTATTGTCAGCACAAAAAAAGAGGGTTAACCGATTAAACAGCTAACCCTCTGTTTTTCTTATGGTGCCGAAGACTGGATTTGAACCAGCACAGGCATTCACCCACTAGACCCTGAACCTAGCGCGTCTACCAATTCCGCCACTTCGGCAGGTTGGAGAAGAACTATAACGATCTGTGCCTTCTTGTCAAGATAAAATGATGTTGAATTTAATTACCAAAATGATTATGGTAGCGCACAAATTAAACTTGAGCTGATGAGAAACTGATGATCGTATTTAAAGGCATTGAAAATATTACGGAAGATTTTCGCGGTTCGTTTGTTACGATCGGTAATTTTGACGGTGTGCATCTGAGCCACCAGATTATTTGCCGCAAACTGGCAAATGAGGCCAGGGCAGCAGGGGCAAAATCGCTGGTCATCACCTTTGATCCGCACCCGAAAATGATTCTGCATCCCGACATCCGCCCTTTTTATCTGATTACCACCTTAGATGAAAAATTAAAGCTTTTAGAAAAATGTGGGGTTGATGGAACGCTGGTCATTCCTTTTTCAATGGAATATTCTAAAGTCACCGCCGAACAATTTGTTTTCGGTTTTCTTGGGCAAAAACTGGCGGTTAAAAAAGTTATTGTCGGTCATGATTATGCCTTTGGCCGGGGTAAACAAGGTAACAGCGACTACTTGATTTCTTCCGGAGCAAAGCTGGGATTTGAAGTGGAAGTAATCGATGCCATTAAAATAGGGGCTGACATTGTCAGCAGCACGTTGATCAGAAATTTAATTCTCGCGGGTGACGTCCGCTCCGTATATCGGTTTCTGGGCAGATGGTACAACATTTCCGGCAATATTGTTTCCGGCCAGGGACGGGGCGCCGGGCTTGGTTTCCCTACGGCGAATCTCTCGCCGGAAAGAGAACTGCTGCCGCCGGCAGGCATATACGCCGCCTTCGCCGAGCTCGAAGGAAAGAGTTATATGTCTGCTTTAAATATTGGAGAAAAGCCGACATTTGGCGATTATACATCTACTTTTGAAGCTTATTTGCTGAATTTCACAGGGAACATAAGAGGCAAAAAAATTAATATTCTATTTGTGGAGAAGCTGCGGGATATAGTCAAATTTGACGGTCCCGAACCATTGAAGCGACAGATAGCGGCGGACGTGGAAAAAGCAAAAACCATCTTAATCAATAATATGAACAACAACGAATAAGGAAATACTTTTGGAGGTAATATGTTGAAAATAGCCATAATTGGCGCGACAGGGATTGTAGGACAGCAGGCAATTATCAGTTTGATTGGTCATCCCTGGTTTAAAATCACGAAGCTGGCGGCTTCCGAGCGATCCGCCGGGAAAAACTACCGCGAAGCTCTGAAAGACGCCAACGGCTCATCACGCTGGTGGTGTCCGGAGGAACTGCCTGAAGAAATCGGAAATATGCCGGTCGAAGATGCTTCTTCGTTTGATGCGACTTCCGTAGATATAATTTTTTCCACCATGGACGCCGGTCCGGCCAAAGAATTGGAACCGAAATATGCGAAAACGACACCGGTAATCAGCACAGCCTCGGCATTCCGCTACGAACCGGATACCCCGATCCTGGTCGGCGGGGTAAATATGGAGCACGCCGCCCTGCTTGCCGTTCAGCAAAAGAATCGCGGCTGGAAGGGTTTTATATCACCGAAATCAAACTGCACAATTGCCGGTTTGGTGGTTTCTTTAAAACCAATTCAGGATGCCTTTGGTGTAAAGCAGGTGGTAATGACATCACTGCAGGCTATGTCCGGCGCCGGAAGAACTCCTGGATTGTCCGCCATGGATATGACGGAAAACGTCGTTCCCTATATCGCGGGGGAAGAGCCAAAAGTGGAAACCGAACCGCAGAAAATCCTGGGTAAGTTCACCGGTGAAACGATTGAAAACGCTCCCTTCGGCATTACGGCAACCTGTACCCGTGTACCGGTCATTGACGGCCACCTGGTTTGCGCTTTTGTGCAGACGGAAAAGCCCTGCAGCCCGGAAGACGTTAAAAAAGTAATGATGAATTACGGCAAAGAATTTGCGGAGCTGGCGCTGCCCAGTTCACCGGCGCACCTGATCGACGTAACCGACGACCCTTTCCGCCCGCAGCCGCGCATGGATCGGGACAAAGGCGGCGGCATGACCGTAACTGTCGGCCGTATCCGTAAAGATCCGATTTTGGAAAACGGCATCAAATATGTCTGCCTGGCCCACAACACCAAACTGGGGGCGGCTAAAGGAGCGCTGCAGACAGCGGAGTATCTGGTGAAAAATTATCTGAAACTGGTTTAGCGCACAACATTGAAGGCTTTGTAAAAACCGCGAAATCAAACATTTCAGCCGCAGTCGTATTAGTTAAAGTACGGCTGCGGCTTTTTATTGATTAATTCAACGGCTGCATTTTTTTCTTGCCTGCTGCTCCTTTTTTGTATAAACGTCAACCCAATAAATTTTAGAGGTTGACAATGAAAAAGATTATTCCCGTTCTCCTGCTGACATTGATCCTGACTTTAACATCGCACAGAGCTTTGGCCGTCAACTTTTATGACGGCGCCCGCGCAAAAGGCAATTATTTTTTAAGCTACACTTCCGTTTATCTTGCCGACGAAACAACCGACAGCAAAGGCAAAAAAAGCCGCGACAACTATGATCTCGCCAAAGTGGAAGAACTGTTGCGCTGGAGCTACTACACAGGAGATTTTGTCGCCTCCGCTCTCGTGCCCGTCGCTCACATGTCTGTGGGCTCGCTCGACCAGGAATCTTCCGGACTGGGGGATATCATCCTCGGCGCCGGTTATTTCCTCCCCTGCAAACAAGCCGATATTCTACCGATGGTGTTTGTAAAATTCCCCACGGGGGAATACCGTGCAGACAAGGCGGTTAATATCGGTTCGAACCAGTATGATGTCAGGCCCATGATTTTCCTGTATAAAAATTTAGGCAAGTTCAGCATCGACGCCGCCGCGAAATATTTTATCCGCTTCCAAAACCCGGACACCAACGTTTTACCGGGAAATGAATTTCATCTTCAGGGGCTTCTCGGATACAATATAACAGACCGGTTCAAAATAGGTCCTTCCGTCAACTGGATGATCAGCCGGAGCAGAGAAGTGAACGGAACAAAAGTCGCCGACAGTTCCAGAGAGGCGCTCTCCATGGGAGCCGATGCTTATTACCGTTTTTCGAAGATCAGTCTCACGGCAACCTATCTTTATGATGTCTATACCGAAAATTCAACTAAAGGTCATTTTTTCCAGTTGAAGGCCGTGTACCGTTTTTAGGACGGCACCTGGAAAATGTCATCTTATTAAGATTTTACAAGCCCCCGGCCTCATGTTTCCGCTGCCGACGCCAAATCAACTTAAATTTCTTGAGTATAATTATCATTACTGGTATAGGAACTGGTTTGTTTATCAACTTTAATTAAGGATGTGTGCTATGCAAAACCCCAATTTTAGTTCAGGACCTTGCAGTAAAAGACCAGGATGGAGTGTCGACGCTTTGAAAGATACACCGGTCGGCCGCTCGCATCGTTCCGCGCTGGGCAAAGAAAGATTAGCGAAAGCAATCAGCGAAACAAAAAGAATCTTAAACATTCCGGAAGATTATCTTGTCGGCATTATGCCCGCTTCCGACACCGGCGCTTTCGAAGCCGCCATGTGGAGCCTTTTAGGACCGAAACCGGTTACAGTATTAGTATGGGAAAGTTTTTCCAACGGCTGGGCGACCGATATTAACAAGCAACTTAAGCTCAATCCGACAATTTTAAAAGCCGACTACGGGAAATTGCCCGATCTGAAATCAGTTGACTGGACAAATGATGTTGTCTTTGTAGCCAACGGCACAACCAGCGGGGTAAAAGTTCCCGACTGGAGCTGGATTCCCGACAGCCGTGAAGGCTTATCATTTTGCGACGCGACCAGCGCCTGTTTTGCCATGGAAATTGACTGGTCCAAACTGGATGTAACCACTTTCTCCTGGCAGAAATGCCTGGGCGGTGAAGCCGCCCACGGCATGCTGGTTTTAAGCCCCAGAGCAGTAGCCCGCCTGGAATCTTATGATCCGGCCTGGCCGATGCCCAAAATCTTCCGCCTCAAGAAAGACGGAAAAATAAACCGAGCCATCTTCCAGGGTGAAGTTATCAACACCACTTCCATGATCTGTGTGGAAGATTATCTGGACGCCTTAAAGTGGGCGGATGAACTCAGCCTCGACGGTCTGATCAAAAGAAGCAGGGCTAACTTGAAAGTTGTGGAAGACTGGGTTGCCAAAACTGACTGGGTGGACTTTCTGGCGCAGGATGCCGCAATCCGCTCCAATACTTCGGTTTGTTTGATGGTAACAAGCCCTAAAGTGAATGCGCTTCCCAAGGAAGAAAAAGGGAAATTTCTCAAAGGCATTGCCTCAGAGTTAAGCAAGAAAAACATTGCTCATGACATCAATTCCTACAAGGACGCCCCGGCGGGATACCGCTTCTGGTGCGGCCCGACTATTGGCGAGGAAGACATTAAAGCGGCGCTTGCCGGACTGGAAAAAGTTTACAACGAAAAGATCAAGGATCTGTAATAAGGAGAATAGTTATGAAACGAGTTTTAGTCAGCGATTCTATGGCTTCGGAAGTCGTAGAAATACTGAACAACGCACCTGGCATCAAGGTTGAAGTAAAAACAAATCTGAAACCGGAAGAATTAAAAGCTATTATTAAAGACTACGATGCGTTGATCGTGCGTTCATCCACCAAAGCAACCGCCGAAATAATCGAAGCGGCAACCAAGCTTGCCGCCATCGGCCGTGCCGGCGCCGGTGTCGATAACATTGACATCCCCGCCGCCAGCAAACGCGGCATCGTCGTCATGAATACTCCCGGCGGCAACACGGTGACAACAGCCGAACACGCCATAGCCATGATGCTTTCACTCGCCCGGCGTATTCCCCAGGCCACCGCCTCCATGAAAGCCGGCAAATGGGAAAAAAGTAAATTTATGGGCAATGAGTACTGCAACAAGACATTGGGCATTATCGGACTGGGACGGGTCGGTACCATTGTCGCGGACCGCGCCCAGGGCCTCAAAATGAACGTAATCGCCCATGATCCTTTCATCTCCCCGGATGTGGCCGAACAAATGGGGATCACCCTTGTTTCCCTCGATGAAATTTATGAGAAAGCGGATTTCATCACCGTGCACTCGCCTCTGTCCAAAGAAACAAGAAATCTTGTCGACGCCAAGGCCTTTGCCAAAATGAAGAAAGGCGTATTTCTGATTCACTGCGCCCGCGGCGGCATCGTCAATGAAAAAGACCTGTACGACGCTCTCGTCTCGGGCAAGGTCGCCGGCGCCGCCGTCGATGTTTTTGAAGAAGAGCCGACCAAAAATACGGAATTGATCTCCCTTGATAACGTCATCTGCACACCGCACCTGGGTGCTTCCACCGACGAAGCACAGACGAATGTGGCCATTGCCATCGCCCATCAAATAGCCGCCTATTTTGCCACCGGCGAAATTAAAGGTGCGGTCAACTTCCCGTCCGTCAGTGCGGAAATCATGGCGGTCATCCGTCCCTATCTGGATCTGGCGGAAAAACTGGGCTCTTTCCAGTCGCAGCTGGTAACCGGCGCCATTCAGGAAATCAACATTGAATACAGCGGCGAAATTCTCAACTATAATGTCGCTCCGGGGACCATCTCCCTGCTGAAAGGTCTTCTTGAACCTATTTTGCAGGAAAACGTCAATTATATCAATGCCCCGGTTATCGCTAAAGAAAGAGGCATCAAGGTTGTGGAGTCCAAGAGCAGTGAATTGAAAGACTACACCAACATGATCACGCTGACTGTTAAAACTTCCAAAGAAACAAGCACCACCGCCGGCGCCCTGTTCCAGAAACATGATCCGCGCATCGTCCGGATAAACGAATTTTCCGTGGAAATCGTTCCGGAAGGCCACTTACTGGCGGTATACAACGATGATCAGCCGGGTGTCATCGGTAATCTGGGAACAACACTGGGCAAAAATAAAGTTAATATCTCCCGGCTGCATTTAAGCCTGGATACCGCGACCAAGCACGCGATGGTTGTCTTGAATACTGATACGGCCGTCACGGAAGATATCCTGGATAAAATGAGGAAACTGCCCCACGTAATTTCCATTAAACCGATAAAAATGTAAGGATGGCAGCTATGGCAAATGTTGCAGTAGTGGGCACACAATGGGGAGATGAGGGCAAAGGAAAACTCGTTGATCTCTACACGGAAGGCGCCGACGTCATCGCCCGTTTCCAGGGCGGCAATAATGCGGGCCATACACTGGTGGTCAAGGGCCGCAAAACCATTTTGCATTTGATTCCATCGGGGATTTTGCACGATAATAAAATCTGCATTATCGGCAACGGTGTTGTCGTTGACCCGGTCGTGTTAATTCAGGAAATCGAAGAGCTGCAAAAAGGCGGTCTGTTCCCTCCCCATACGAAACTGTATGTCAGTGAAAAAGCTCATCTGATAATGCCTTACCACAAGCGTTTGGACATGGCGCGCGAGGCCAGCAGTAAAGGCAAGAAAATCGGCACAACGGGCCGGGGTATTGGACCGGCGTACGAAGACAAAGCCGCCCGCATCGGTATTCGTGTGTGTGATCTGTACAACGAATCCCTGCTGCGGGAGAGACTGCAGCGTAGTCTGAACGAAAAAAACTTTTTGCTGACAGGCCTTTATTCAGAACAGCCTCTGTCGGCGGATGAGATTGCCGCTGAGTACCTGGCGTATGCCCGGAAAATCAAACCGTATGTTGCGGATACCTCGCTGATTCTGGACAACGCAATGAGAGCGGGAAAGAAAATTCTTTTTGAAGGCGCACAAGGCGCCCACCTCGACATTGACCATGGAACATATCCTTACGTTACTTCTTCCAATACTGTTGCCGGCAACGCCGCCTGCGGTTCGGGAATCGGCCCCAACGTCATCAACAACATAATTGGAATCTGCAAAGCCTATACGACCAGGGTCGGCGAAGGACCGTTTCTCACGGAACTGAACGACGAAATTGGAGATTATATTCAGCAGGCCGGGCAGGAATTCGGCGCTACGACGGGCCGAAAACGCCGCTGCGGCTGGCTGGACATGGTGCTGGTGCGGCAGGCTGTGCGCACGTCCGGCATCACCGCCCTGGCCATTACCAAACTCGATGTCCTGACGGGGCTGGACAAGGTCAAAATCTGCGTTGGTTATAAAGCAGCGGACGCTGAATTCACTCACGCCGTGCCTGCAGATATTGACCTTTTCGGGCAATGCCGGCCGGTATATGAAGAATTTCCCGGATGGAAGGAAAGTATTCCGGAGATTCGTAAACTGGAAGAACTTCCCGCCAATGCCCGCAGATATTTGCAGCGACTGGAAGAATTAGCCGGCGTCCCCCTGAACCTGGTATCCGTAGGTCCGGGCCGGGAGGAGACAATTATTCTGAGTGACCCGTTTTGCGATTAATTATATAGTTTTTTCTTGACACGATAGAAACTAGCTGTTAAGGAAGGCACCTTCAAAAACAAACATCAAGCGGGCCGTTAGCTCAGTTGGTAGAGCAGCGGACTTTTAATCCGTTGGTCGGGGGTTCAAGTCCCCCACGGCCCACCAAAAATATAAAGGGTTTTAAGGCTTTATGCCTTGAAGCCCTTTATTCGTTTCCCAACAAAATAAGTCTAAAAAGAATCAATCCGTTTTAATCGCCGATAAGCTAAAGAAGAAAGAGAAGTCTACCGACAATTAATCTAGGCTTCCGGCTTTTTGTTCAATGGAGACAACAATAAATCTGAAGCATTAAAAACTAAATCTTTAACATGTTGGAGTTCTTAAACGGGAAGGCGGCAATATGGAAAACACCATCAAAAAAGTTTATGTTGATGAAAACAGTTCAGTGACGCTTATCTGTCCGCATTGTGGTCAGGTGCAAAGGGAGCAGGCGCAAACATATATGGGCATCAAGGGGCCGGTTAAAATTCAGTGCAAGTGCGAAAATATCTACGACATCGAGATTGAGTTCAGAAGTTCATACCGCAAGGGAACAGGACTTGACGGCATATACCTGGCTGTATCAAACCCCAACAACTGGGGGAAAATGATAGTGAAAAATCTGTCCATGCAGGGTTGCAAATTTGAAACCTTGACGGCAAACCTGTTAAATCCGAATGAAGAAATCAAAATCGAATTTTATTTAAATAACGCTAAAAACTCTCTGACAACAAAAAGAGCCGTTGTCCGTTACGTGAACAAAAGACACGTCGGCTGCGAATTCAAAGCACTCCCCGGCGCTCTCGATCCGGATTTAGGATACTATCTCATGAAGCTGTAGAAATTTCTTTTCTTCCGGTCTTTCCAGCAACCAGAAATTGAAGGCCATGGAATTACAAAGCACCAACGCATTCCTCTTTAAAAAAAATTACTTTCCATACCGGTCAAACGGTTGTTCAACAGCTCCTTGACAGACGGACTTCCCTTGGCGTAAACTTTCATCGAGTCAAAGCATTTCTTTCCAGTATTTATGGCCGTTCGAGTTTAACGCTCTCCTTTTTGCCGGTTCATGTTTTTTTACAGGGATGGAGGTAATGAAGCATTATCCGATCTTTCTTGTTTTCGCATTTTTGTTTTTATCCAAAGCGGCTGTAGCAACACCGGACGCGCTATTTTATCCTGCCGGTGAGGACAAGACTTCCGCTCACAGCACAGTCGAATCCTGCTGCGGCAATCCGGATTCTTTGCGGGATAATCCGGGCAGGAGGCTTTTCGGCGAAGTAAGTTTGTTAAATGTCGGCCTGCGGGCGCGCTTTTCCAGTCTTGACGTGCTGGGAGACGTTTCGCCGGAAGAGTTTCGGGAATACGACGTGGCCGCAAACTTC